>USII01000009.1 GCA_900554725.1 uncultured Eubacteriales bacterium | reverse complement strand
AAATATTCCAGCTGCGCCTCGAGATCCTGTTTTCCTTTTTTCGTCAAAACAAATTCATTTGCCATAATAGCCATTCCTCCAAAATTATTCTGTGCCCGCCACAGGAGCTTTCTTTATCCCATAATGTAACATTCTACACTTTTTTGGCAAGGAGCGCAAGAAAACACACAACTGCACTTCGGATGCGCTATTCTTCCGAAAACCGCGTATCCTCAAGGTGTCTTTCCAACTTGTTCTTTACGCGCTGAAGCGCATTGTCTATGGATTTTACCCTGCGGTTTAGCAGCCTTGCAATTTCCTGATAGGATTTCCCCTTCAGATAAAGACTGAGCACTTTCCATTCAAAATCCGAAAGCATCTCCCCTATTTTTTCCTCTATTTGAGCCAGATCTTCCTGATCTATCACGATATCTTCCGGATTTGATACTTTAGCCCCCGTGATAACATCGATGAGCATGCGATCGGACTCCTCGTCATATACCGGCTTATTGAGAGAGATATAGCTGTTAAGCGGCTTATGCTTTTGACGGGTGGCCGCCTTGATCGCTGTAATGATCTGCCGCGTCACGCAAAGCTCGGCAAAAGCGACAAAGGATGTCTGCTTATCTGAGCGGTAATCCCGAATCGCCTTATATAGGCCAATCATCCCTTCCTGCACCAGATCTTCCCGATCAGCGCCAATAAGAAAGTAAGAGCGCGCCTTTGCCCTTACAAAGTTCTTATATTTATTCAACAGATAATCCGAAGCAAGCGCGTCATCGTGATTTGCCAGCTCTGCAACTTCCCCATCTGTCATATTCACAAAGCGCTCATAGCCAAAACCCTCCATCTCATCCTGGGGCTCCAGCTCGAGTTCATCATCCTCCGCAACGATCTGGAGGACATCTGCATTTTTTTCATCTGCATGTTCTTCCAAAGTACACCTCTCACATCATATCCTGTCTGGTTTTTTCATACATCAGCACTGCTGCCGCAGCAGCTGCGTTCAGCGAGTCAATTTTTCCTTTTACCGCAATTTTTACGACAAAATCGCTGCGCTCCTTGACAAGCCTGGACACTCCGGTACCTTCTGCGCCGATCACCAGCATAATTGCGCCTTTCAGGTTTGTTTTGGCAGCCTCCTGCCCATCCATATCCGCACATGCGACAAAAACGCCGCGTTTCTTTATTTCCTCTATTGCAGCTGCCAAGTTCCCCACCCGGGCAATGGGCAGATATTCCTGAGCTCCCGAAGCCGTTTTGCAGGCGGCCGCCGTCATTCCGGTACTTCTGCGTTTGGGCAGAATCACCCCATGCGCTCCCAGAACCTCGGCACTGCGCACGATCGCTCCCAAATTAAAGGGATCTTCAATGCCATCCAGCATGATGAGAAAAGGCGCCTCTTTTCGCTGTTCGGCCAAAGCAAACATATCTTCTATGCTCTGATAGATAACCCCGCTTACCCGCGCTGCAATCCCCTGGTGATTTCCAGGCGCGTCACCGTGCCCATAGGGAAGGGAAAGCTCATCCAGTTTTGCCTTTGGCACCTCCTTTACGGTGACGCCGTTTTTTTTGGCCAATGCCAAAATTTCTCGAATACTCCCCTCTGCGCGCGCCGAAACATAGACTGCTTCTATGCTGCGGCCGGAGCGTATTGCTTCTCGAACGGCATTTCTGCCAATCACAATTTCCTTCTCATTCACACGCCCTTTCCCCCATATCCTCTAAAATAGCGCCCATCAGCTGCTCCAAGCGTTCCTGCTGGCCTGTCAGGAACAGATAACCCATCACCGCCTCCAGCCCCGTCGCCTTATGATAATCCGCAACTGCCATATTCTTTGGCACTGAACCAACCCTTGCATTTCGCCCCCGCCGGTATATTTCACTTTCCTGCGCAGTAAACTTTTCCTTTAGCCATTCTACCGCTTCTGCCTGTGCGTGCGCATTGACAATGCGAGCCGCGCACTGGTTCAGGTCCTTTACATGCATCTTCGAATGTTTGACAAGGGCTGTGCGCACAAATAAATCATACACTGTATCGCCAAGATATGCCAGCACCACAGGGTTTTTCAGTTCAGCTTCTCGGCCTTCTACTTTTTCTAAGATTCTTTCACTCAAAATTTCTCTTCCTTTTCCTCCAGCCAGCTCCTGTAAAGATGCGGGCGATAATCCGGTTCCCCCGCAAGACTGTTGTTCTGATAAATCGTTCTCACAGCCAGGCAGAGATCTATCTCCGCCACAGCTATACCCACCTGCCTGTTCTCCAGGCCGCCGGCATAAACTTTGCAGTAAGGGTCTTCCTCCCATCCAGCCGTCCGGGGCACTGGCCCGATGACCAGGCTGCCGCCACCAAAATGCGTCCCCTTCTCCTGCCCGCACAGATTGCTGCTGGCAAGAAAGATTTCATTGCTGAGGGCCGCTGCCTCGATCGTAGAAAAATAGTACTGGCGAAAGCGCTCCGCTGCCTGGGGAGTATCTGCTTGTCCTGCCTGGGCAGTGCAGTTTAAGTACAACCTGCACCCGCGCGCAGCATAATAGCGGATGAGCTCTGGAAATTGATAGGTATCATAGCAGATTCCAATTCCCACCTTACCCCAGGGAGTTTCCCAAATTGCAGGGGCTTGTCCCTTGGCACACCAGAGCAACTCTCTGCCAAAGGGATGTATTTTCCGATATACCGCACCAATCCCGCCGGGCGAAACTGCCAAAACACTGTTATATATTTTTCCAGCTTTCCGCTCGGGCATCCCGACGGCAAGATAGAGCCCCATATCCTTTGCCATCCGAAGGACTGCCCGGCTGGCCTCTCCCGGAATCTCCTGGGCGGCCGCTCTGTGCATGGCCCCCTGCTCTAAAATGCTGTAACCCGTCAGCGCCGTTTCCGGAAATACTACCATCTGGGCGCCTAGATCCTTGGCCTGCCCGCAAAACTTTCGGATACGCTCGAGGTTTTCCGGAATGTTCCCCCAAGCCGCCTGAAAATTGACGACGCCGATACAGAGCTTATCTTTCATATGCCCTGCGCTCCCGTCTCTTCCTGCAAATATGCCGCGATGCCTTCGCGCACAGCTTTTGCGATTTCCTTTTGATATTTTTTATCCTTTAACTTCGCCTCTTCTTCGGGATTGCTCAAAAAGCCGCATTCCACAATTACCGCCGGTGCCGCACCTGATTTGACAATATAATAATTTCCCTCCATCTGCTTCCGGGGTTTCTCAACTTCCAGCGCTTCGTTCATGCTTTCCTGCACGCACCTGGCCAGTTTTTCCCCTTCTACAGAACCGGGCGCATAAAATACCTGGGGGCCGCATACATCCGGATCATCAAACCGGTTCTGATGGATGCTCACCGTCACATCCTGGCCGGATGTTTCAATCAGCTCGCGCCGCTTTTCCATATCTTTCTGTTTTTCATCTGCCACTGCCTCATCCGTCTCCCGCAGCATCAACACCTCGGCGCCTTCCGCTTCCAGCTCTTTTTGCAGCAGCTTGGAAATTTCCAGATTGATTTCGGCCTCTACCGTTCCCGTCACTCCTACGGAACCTCCATCGAACCCGCCATGCCCGGGATCTATCACTACTTTCACTCCTGCCAGAGAATTGCCCGGCTCTGCATTGGCAGATTTAGAGGCCGCCGTAAAGTATACTGCAGCAAACATAACCAGCCCTACCCCCAGCGCAATCGCCACCATGCCTAAAAAGTTTCTCTTTTTTCTCTGTCTGCGATTTCTCCGCCTATCCTGCATCTTCTTGCTGCTCCTCGCCAGTTTTCTATCTATTTCTATGCACTCTCCGCTCAGATTAGCTCTAAAGACGGATCTGCGTTCAGGCTTAACGGCGCAGCCTCACAGCCTCGCATCAGCATATAGTAAGCAGCAGAGGCAATCATCGCTGCATTGTCCGTGCAGTATTCCAGTTTGGGCAGGAAAACTTCATACTCGCTGTGCAGGAGTGCCTGCTCCCTCAGCGCCTGATTGGCACTCACTCCCCCCGCCAGCACGACGCGGGAAACTCCCTCCCTGCGTGCCGCCTCAAAGGTATTATGCACCAGCGCCCCTACGGCCGCTTTTTGAAAGGATGCAGCAATATCTTCCCTGCAAAACGCCTCTCCTCTTTGCTCCATTTTGTGAACCAAGTTAACGACGGCCGTTTTGAGCCCGCTAAACGAGAAATCCAGGTGCATCTCCCCCCGGAAAGCCCGCGGAAACACATAGGCATTCTCGTTGCCTTTCTTTGCGAGCTCCTGCAAATTCGGACCACCCGGATAAGGAAGCCCCAAAACCCGAGCCACTTTATCAAACGCCTCTCCTGCGGCATCATCTCTCGTTGTGCCAAGAAGCTTATACTTTCCATATTCCAAAATATGCACCAGGTTTGTATGCCCACCCGAGGCGATGAGGCAAAGGAAGGGAGGTTCCAAACTTGGATGTGAAATATAGTTTGCCGAGATATGCCCTTCCATATGGTTTACAGCAATCAGCGGCTTCCCAGCTGCATATGCCAATGCCTTCGCATAGGAAACCCCAGTGAGCAGCGCTCCTACCAAGCCCGGTCCCTGCGTGACGGCCACAGCATCAATATCCGCCAGCACCTTTCCTGCCTGTTCCAGTGCCTGCCCTACGATATAGGGAAGCTTTTGCACATGATTTCGCGCAGCGATTTCCGGAACAACCCCGCCATATTTTGCATGAATCTCTATTTGCGAATAAAGCACATTGCTGCGCACTGCGCGCCCATCTTCCACAACCGCAGCCGCCGTTTCATCACAAGAGGTTTCAATGCCCAGAATCACTGCATGTCCACTAGCCCGCAGCCCTGCGAGCACTTTATTTTGCTCTTCTCTATTCATGCTGGATTCCCCGCCTTTTTATATCTTTTTCTCATCCAGTATGCCAAAAACATCAGTACTGCCAGTACCATGGCCGAAACGATCACAATGCGCATCACCAGATCAAAAAAGAACTGTTCGGGCACCATCTGGATCAGAAGATCCTCCCTCGGATCCAGGAGCCATAGATCGTTTGTGAAAAAAACATGATGAAAGTTCGTCCAAAAATTATTAAAATCCAGCGCAGCATAAATGCCCAGCACCGCAATCAGGCCAAATAGAATCCAGTTTCCCGAAATATAGCCGCTTAAAATGCTTTTTTTATCCTGTTGCGAAAACCATGCTGTCAAATAAAACAAGACAGATACCGCCAATGCGCAATTTCCTATGCGCATTGCCCAAAGATAGAGATTTTTCACATCTGCCATATGCGCAATTTCGCGCTCATTAAATATTTGGCGTTCCTGCCCATGTACCACACCCTGAACGAGAAGATCTTGCCTCTCCCCTTTTAGGTAATCCAAAAGTGCTTCTGTCGCCTTTTCCAGATCTTCCTGACTCATGCCCATCCGCTGCGCTGTTGCGAGCTTCTCATATTCTCTTTCATAAAAAGGCCGGTAAAAGCAGAAAAAGTTGACGCAGTTTAAAATAACTCCTATGACAAGAAATATCCCGCTCAGTACAGAAAAGGCATATAAAAGCTTTTGTTTCATTCGTCTGCCACCATAAGCACTGCGCGCACCGGGCATCCATCTGCCTCGATCTTCAAAGGCAGCGCTGAAAGGATGTATTCCCCTTCTGGCGCAGCCGAAAGATCCAGCGCCTCCAAAATCACGCACTCGTTTCCCAACAAATATCTATGCACCTGATCGCTTCCAATCGAGAGTTTCTCTGTTCCGATCAGCCGAACTTTTAAATCTATCAGGCGCTGCGCCTGTGCCAGATCAATGCGCCCGCCGCCCTCTCTGGAGCTTAAGAGCACGCGGGAATGGCCGCCCTCAAAAGCATTGACATTATCCACCACAATACATTTGCCCAGGCACCTTCTTGGGGAAATTTCGGCGATCGTCTTCCCTCCTGGAATAAAATGGCAGGGGGCATCCAGATGCGTCCCCGTATGCGTACCCATGCGCAGTATGCTCAGCATAAAGCCGTCATCCTGAACATTTTTCCAAACCTCACTGGAAAAAGTTGGATCTCCTTCGTAGACGGGCGCATTCTCATCCAGTTTTTGTGAAATATCGATTATCTTCATCATTCATCCCAACTATCAAGCTAAAAATTGCCTAGAATATTATATCCTGCCAGCGCAATCTTTGCAAGCGAGCTTCTCGCACAATGCAAAAATCCGGCTTCCGCCGGATTTTTGCATTGGGTCTTTGCCACTTTTCTCTCGGCCAGCTTTTATTCCTGCTGTGCCGCACTCTCTACACTGCCTTCCTGTTCCGCGCCTTCCGGAGCTTCGCCACTCTCTGCCTGCCCCTCTTGGCTTTGCTCTGCGCCATCAGAAGATGGGGCGGGCTCCAGATCCAGGCTGGGCTCTGCCGGGCCATCTTTATTCTGCACGGAAATGCTATCCAGAATGATTTGCTGAACTTCGGAAACCTCGCTGTCGATATTACTGGTCGTAAAGACATAGGTATAATCCCCGGCCATCATAAAGTACTGGGTCTTATACATCGTATACCCTTCTCCAAAAGGGTAGGAATAGCGCAGCACAAGCGTCTGCCGGGTTTTCCACTCTGTCAGCTCGCTCTCGTAGGAAAGAAGCTGGGTTCCAAGCTCCGCCTCCAGCTCCTGCCGGGTTTGCTCTACCCGGCTTTCGATATTTTTTGCAAAAGTCTTCTCCGAAATGCGAATGCGAGCCACCGAAAATGTACCCGTCTCGTTGGAAACCTCTAAAAGCAGATAGGTGTTGCCCTTTTCATCCTCTTTGATGGGAGATTCCGTCTTCTTTGCCTGCAGAGCTGTGGGATACTTTAAAATAAAGCTGCCATAATCCACCTGAGTCAGCTCCCCCTGCTCGGTATAGACGGGATCCGCAGATTTCTTAATCGGATCTCCCGTGCCACAAGCGGCAAGAAAAAGCAGCAAAAATACTGCAAGCGGCAGCGCGAAGGCTTTTCTCATAAGCAGTTCTCCTTTGAATTACCGCCCAGTGCCATTGCGCAGGATTTGCAGCGTCTTTTTGGGGTCTTCCGCCTTAAAAAGCGCGCTTCCCGCGACGATCACATTAATGCCGGAATCCAAAATGACATCGATATTCTCTTCCGAAACGCCGCCATCTACCTCAATATCCAGCTGGTTATCCCCCATAATCTTGCGCAGCCTCCTGGATTTCTCCAGAGCATATGGGATAAACGGCTGCCCACCAAAGCCGGGATCGCAGCTCATAAGCAACACCATATCGATATCCCCAAGCACCTCTTCCACAGCGTTGATAGGCGTTGCAGGGTTTATCGCCACGCCCACTTTTACACCCTGATTTCTAACTTGCAAAATCGTCCTGTGAAGATGGGTGGTCGCTTCCGCATGCACTGTAATCATATCCGCGCCATTGGCAATAAACTCATCGATATAGCGCTCAGGCGCCTGCACCATCAGGTGTACATCCAAAAACAGATCGGTTTTTTTGCGAAAATCCGCAATCATCTTTTGCCCGAATGTGATGTTTGGCACAAACATGCCATCCATGACATCGCAGTGCACCCATTCTGCACCCCACTGCTTAATGCTTGTAAGCGCTTCTTCCATTCTTGTAAAATCTGCCGCTAAAATGGAAGGCGCAATAATCGTCTTTGGTACTTTGATCTCTTTAGTCATAACGGGTTTCTCTCCTTTCAAATAACTCCATCAAAATTTTTAAATATCCCTCATAGCGCGCAGCAGGAATTTCTCCTTCCTGCACGCTTTTTATCACTTCGCATCCCGGCTCCTTATAATGCAGGCAGCTATCGAACCGGCAGTTTTTGCCATAAAACTCTGGGTAGCAATCCCGCAACTCTTCCGGTTCGAGCTCCAAAGCCTCTAGAATGCTAAAGCCCGGCGTATCTGCCACAACAGCATTGAGCTCGTGCAAATAAAGCAGCTCGCTATGCCGCGTCGTATGCCGGCCGCGAGATGTTTTTCTGCTCATCCCACCCGTTTCCAGGCGAAGCTCCGGGCAAAGTGCATTCAACAGGGAAGATTTTCCCACTGCAGATTGCCCTGCCAGGCAAGTACATTTCCCCTCCAGCAGCTTGTGCACCTGTTCCATTCCGTATCCCGTCTGGGCTGAAAAAACCAATACCTGTGCGCCACTCTTTTCGTAGCGTTTGGCAATCTGCTGGCACTGTTCCTCATCCGCCTGATCTGCCTTATTTATACCAATCGCAGAGGGAAGACCACTATGCAGCGCATAGATCAAAAGCTTGTCCACCAGCGAATAATCTACCGCCGGCTTGGATGCAGAAACCACGATGAACAGCTGATCTGCATTGGCAATTGCCGGCCGAACAAGCACATTTTTACGCGGCAAAATTTCATCTATGCTTCCGCCGCCTGCCGGACCCGCAGGCGTAAATATTACTTTATCTCCAGGCAGAGGCCTTTCCCCGGTTTTACGAAATTTTCCCTTAGCCCGACATTCATAAACGATGCCCTCTTGGGACTGAATATAGTAAAATCCCCCGATTCCCTTTAAAATCTTTCCTTTAATTGAGAATTCCTCCTTAAATATCCTTAGTATATACTACTACACCATTTAAGTAAACATGGAGTGCGCATTTTATCGGTAGAAATGGCAAGCTTCCCCAAAAAGCGCCCTTTACCAGGCACTTTCTGCGATACATATTTTATGCCTGCGGCGCCTGCTGAGCATTTCCTGCTTGTGCGGGCGCATTGTTCTGCTGTGGCCGATTGACTATAATTGTCACACTCTCTCCCTCCAGAACGCGAGTTTCTGCATCTGGCGATTGCCCCACCACGATTCCCGCCTCCTGCTCAGCCAGATCTACATACTGCACTGTGACATTTGCAATTCCCTGCTCATCCAAAATTGAAAGTGCCTCCTCTTCCTTTCTTCCAAGGACTTCCGGCATGGCAAGCACCCTATCCCGCCCAAGGGAAATCAGAACATACACTTCTTCCCCCGGCTTCACAACCGCGCCAATCTCTGGCGTCTGGCTGACGACATAGCCCTGCTCCACCTGCGGATCATATCCATAGGAAAACACGGGCACCAACCCCAGGCCTTCCAGAGTCTGCTTCGCCTCTTCATATGTTTTTTCTGAAAGGCCGGGCATATAGATCTCTTTTGTCTCTTCCGAGCGATTGATCGTTCTAAAAATAGCAAAAAAGGCAAAAATGATTGCAACAAAGGCGACGGAGAGGCAGGTCGCCGCCAAAACCGCGTGCCTTCCAGCTCTTTTCTGGGCCATGCGATCTTCGGGCGCAGAGGGCAATTCTTCTTCTAAAATGCGCACATATTTGCCATCCGGATGCCGCAACGCTCTTTGCAGATCGGCCTGCATCTCCCGAATGCTACGATACCGCCGCTCCTTTTGTTTGGAAAGGGCTTTTAAAACAATCCGATTCAGGCTTTCCGGAATCTTTTCGTTGATCTCTCTTGGCGGGACAGGAGGCTGATGTAAATGCATCAGGGCAACGGACAGGTTATCCTCCCCCTGAAAAGGCAGACGCCCCGTCAACATCTCGTAGAGAAGCACGCCCATAGAGTAAATATCTGTTCGGCTATCGAGTTCCTCGCCCTTTGCCTGTTCGGGAGAAAAGTAGTTGACCGTGCCAAACACCTCGCTATGGCCTGCATCCTTCTCTCCTTCCGCATGCTCCTGCCCCTGCGCAATGCCAAAATCCAGAAGAATCGGGCGATCCTGGGGCAGCAAAAGCACATTGGAAGGTTTCAAATCCTTATGCAAAATTCCTTTACCGTGCAAATAGTTAAGCGCTTCGCACAATTGCAGAGCAATGGAAACACTCTGTTCCAATTCCAGGGTTCCCTCATCGATGCGCCGCTTGAGTGATTCTCCATCTACAAATTCCGTGGCAATATAGCTGCGTCCCCGATGCACACCCTTATGGACAAAATGTATGATATTTTTATGTTGTAACCGGGAAAGCGTCTCCGCTTCCCGCTGAAAATTCTCCACATATTCCTGCTGGGTTGAGAGCTCTTCCCGCAGCATTTTCAGCGCAACCAGCCCTCCCGTTTTCTGATCTTTTGCCTGATAGACGATGCTGGTGCCCCCTTCATCCACAATATTAAGGAGCTCAAAGCGCCCTTCCACCATTCTATCTTCGTTATTGCGCGCAATAATAATGGAAATATTATCTCGCCCTCCGCGCAGCAGGGCAACTTCCAGAAGCTCTTTTGCCTTTTGCTCGGCGCTATAGTCCTCCTTCAGGCAAAGGCCTATTTCATAGTTTGTAAGATGCGTTGTCAGCCCATCTGAACAGAGCAGCAGGCTCTCCCCCTCCTTGAAGCTCACTTCATAGGCCTCCGCTTCTGCCTCTTCCATCCCAACGGCCCTTGTAATGATATTGCGGTAGGGGCTAACTTCTGCCTCCTCTTCTGTCAGATATCCTTTATCCACCAAAAACTGCACATAGCTATGGTCATGAGAAACCTGCCTCAGCTCGCCATCCGAAAAAGCATAGGCGCGCGAATCTCCAATATGGGCAATAATCGCCGTTTTCTCCCGGATAATAGCGGCAGTGAAAGTTGTTCCCATATCCTTGTATGCTTCAACCCGATTTGCCAGCTCCAGAATATAATCGCTCGCATCCTCGACAATGCGCTTAAATTCTTCTTTTGTGACAGTATGCAGATCTCTGTTCTTCAGACGCTTGCGCACATAGGCTACTGCCCGAGAACTGGCCACCTGCCCAGCAACATGCCCCCCCATTCCATCTGCCACAATCGCAAGGCAGGGAATACCTTTGGAAAGGTAAACACAATCCTCATTTTGTTCCCGCACTTTTCCGCGGTGTGTTAAAGCATAGACATCCATTTGACTAAAACCCGCCTTGCATTCCCAGATATCTGGCCCGTAGCTGCCCGCAAGCACCTTCAATATCCTCTCCCAGTGTGCGCCGCACCGTTGCCGAAAGGCTGCGCTTCTTTAGCTCTTCTAGAAAATGGGAAACCCGGCCCTGAGAAGGCGCTACAAAACGCCCATCCGTTTGGTTACAGGGAATCAGGTTGATATGACAGTTCTGTCCGCTCAGCAAATCTGCCAACGCATCCAAATCTCTTTTGGTATCGTTAAATCCTGCTATTAAGATATATTCATAAATGACGCGCCGACCGCTGCTTTTTCCATACTCGTGCATCGCCTCGATCACTTGTGGAAGAGCATATTTTTTAGCAATAGGCATAATTTCTTCCCGTTTCTGCTGGATGGCGCTGTGCAAAGAAAGGCAAAGCGTTGCTTGAAAGCCCTCTTTGGCAAAGCGATATATCTCCGGCACCAGGCCGCAGGTAGAGAGGGAAATATTGCGCATGCTCACACCCAGGCTTTCTTTCTGATGCAGCAAGCGCAAAAATTTCACCACTGAATCGTAATTGGCCAGAGGCTCGCCCGTACCCATCAACACGACATTTGTAATGCTGCGGCCGCCGCCAAGCAGGGCATTGACGCGCAGCACTTGCCCCAAAATCTCGCCAGCAGTGAGGTTGCGCCGCAGTCCGCCCCGAGTAGAAGCACAAAAAGCGCAGCCCATTGCACAGCCGGCCTGTGTAGAAATGCAGAGTGTTTTGCCATACATATACTGCATCAGCACGCATTCCACCACATTGCCATCCCTTAACTCCAGCAGAAATTTCTGCGTGCCGTCGCGGGAATAAAGCCTCTCCAAAACTTCTGGGTATCCCTCCAAATATTCCGCCCGCAGTTTTTCCCGCAGCGGCTTAGAGAGGTTGCTCATCTGCTCAAAAGAAGCGCACTGTGTAAGCCAAGAATAGAGTTGCCCGGCGCGGAAAGGCTTTTCCCCCATTGACTCCAAAAGCTCTTTCAGCTCATCCAGCGAATAGTCCAAAAGATGCTTCATCGCTTTTCCCTTTCCAAAACTGCCAAAAAAAAGCCGTCTATGCCATCAAGATGCGGAAAAAGCTGCAACCTTCCTTCCCTCGCGCGGCTCATAAGCCGTTCGGGCAGAACTGCTGCCAGGTTGACCTGGGAAAACTGCCTGTTATGCTCTAAAAACCAATCGATGTTCTGATCGTTTTCCTCTTGGCTGATGGTGCAGGTGGAATAGATGAGCCTTCCACCCGGCTTGACATATTGAGCGCACGCGCTCAGGATAGCGCGCTGAGTTTCCGCCAGCATCTGAATTTCCTCTGGATGCTTTGTATATTTGATATCCGGCTTGCGATACAGCAGCCCCAGCGCAGAGCAGGGCGCATCTATCAAAACCCGATCGAAGGCTTCTATCTGCTCCTCCAAAATTTTGCTCGCATCCCATACTCTGCATTCCGCCTCCACGCCCAAGCGGGAAAGATTTTCCTGCATGAGCAGTGCCCTATGTTCATGCAGCTCCATGCATACAAGCCTCCCTGGCGCAAACTGCGCCAGATAAGCGCTCTTTCCCCCTGGTGCCGCGCATGCATCCAGCACCGCCTGCCCTGGCCGAACCTGTGCCGCCTCCGCCACGATCATCGATGCCTCTCCCTGCACAGCCAAAAGGCCTTTTTGGAATAGATCCAGCTCATCCACACCCACAATATTGCGAATATAAAAACAATCGGGTATGTATTCCCCTTCATGAAATTGATATCCCCTGCCCTCCAGTTTTGCCAAAAGCTCCTGGCGCGTCGTCTTTAAACGATTGACGCGCACGCAGGTATCTGCCGCTTTTTTATGATAGGAGAGCATAGCCTCCGCAAAGTCAAACCCATAGGCGCCAAGATACCGCTCAGCCAGCCACAACGGATAGCTATACAT
>USII01000008.1 GCA_900554725.1 uncultured Eubacteriales bacterium | reverse complement strand
TGGAAATTGATGCCTGCATGCAGACGAGCATCAAAAATATCTACGCCATCGGCGATATCACCGGAAAAATTCAGCTTGCGCATGTCGCTACTGCGCAGGGCCTTGTGGCCGCAGCAAACTGCGCTGGAAGAACTGCTACGCTGGATTACGATGTTGTTCCCGCCTGCATCTATTCTTCCCCGGAAATTGCCTATATCGGTATGACTGCGGAAAAGGCGAAGGAGGCTGGCTACGATGTGGAAATCGGCTCCTACAATGTTGCCGGAAACGGCAAGGCTCTGGTAATGGGCGTGAACACCGGTGTTGTCAAGATTATCGCTCAGAAGACGACAGGAAAAGTCCTTGGCGCGCAGATCTTCGCACCCAGAGCAACGGATATGATTGCAGAAATTGCCGTTGTCATGAAGAAAGGCGGCACCATTGCGGATATCGCCGATACCATTCACCCGCACCCCACAGTTTCCGAGGCAGTTATGGAAGCTGCGCACGATGCACAGGGAATGTGCTGCATGGCAATGCCCAAGAAAAAGAAATAGCAGAAAAGAAAAAAGGAGCTTTCAAAAGCTCCTTTTTTATATCCATTTTTCGCAGCTGTCTGGCATTTTTCTGCAGCACAGAAAGCGCTTTATAAAAAGGGATGCGCCTGCATCCCTTTTTCTTTTAATTTTGGGCAATCAGAGAAGTCCCTTCCATTTCTTCCGGCTTGGGAAGCCCCATCAGCTGCAAAAGCGTTGGCGCCAAATCAGCCAGAATTCCGCCTTCCCTCAGTTTTGCGCCCTTGTGAGAATCGCTCACCAGAATGCAGGGAACGGGGTTTGTCGTATGCGCCGTAAAGGGGCCTTTGGTCTTGGGGTCGATCATCATTTCGCTATTTCCATGATCCGCAGTAACAATCGCCTCTCCGCCCACTTCCAGGATAGCCTCTATCACCTTTCCAAGGCACTCGTCCACAGCCTCGCACGCCTTGACAGCCGCCTCCATGACGCCCGTATGCCCCACCATATCCGGATTGGCAAAATTCAGGATCATGACATCATATTCACCCGAGCGTATCATCTCGCATGCTTTCTCGGCAACGCCATATGCGCTCATCTCCGGCTGTAAATCGTATGTCGCCACCTTGGGAGATGGGATTAGGAAACGGTCTTCCCCTTCGTTTGGCTGCTCCACGCCTCCATTAAAGAAGAAGGTTACATGCGCATATTTCTCCGTTTCGGCAATGCGGAACTGTTTTTTGCCGTTTTTGGCCAGGTATTCGCCCAGTGTGTTGTTAAGCACCTGCGGGCGGTATGCCACATGCACATTGGGAAAAGTTTTATCATACTGCGTCATGCAGACATAGTAAACCGGGAAGTATTCCCGCGCAAAGCCCGTAAACTCCGGGTCCACAAATGTGCGGGTAATTTCCCGCGCACGGTCCGGGCGGAAGTTGAAGAAAATG
The DNA here is from genome assembly GCA_900554725.1 of uncultured Eubacteriales bacterium. Classification (GTDB taxonomy): domain Bacteria; phylum Bacillota; class Clostridia; order Christensenellales; family Christensenellaceae; genus QANA01. Next base: position 11,730 of record USII01000008.1, on the reverse strand, counting down.
ACAGAATCACCCTGGGAAATTTTTGCCACCGGCGCGCCATCTTGCACGATCACCGTAGGCAGGACAAACTCATCCGTCACCCCGGCATCATAGGAGGCCTGCATTGCTGCAACAGGGCAATCGTTCTGCTCACCCTTGCCCTCGACCATTGCCTCATATGCCTTCTGCACGCGCTCCCAGCGATTATCCCGATCCATGGCGTAATAGCGGCCCATAACCGTCGCCACTTTTCCCACGCCCAGCTCATCCAGCTTAGCGCACAGCTGCTGCATATAGCCCTTTCCACTCTCCGGCGGAACATCCCGCCCATCCATAAAGCAGTGGATGAAAACTTTCTCCATCCCCTGGCGCTTTGCAAGCTCCACCAGCGCAAAAAGATGATCGATATGGCTGTGCACCCCGCCATCCGAAAGCAACCCCATCAGGTGCAGAGCCGCTCCCTTTTGCTTTGCATTGGAAATAGCATCGAGAAACTCCTTCTTTTCAAAGAAATCTCCGTCACCAATCGCCTTTGTGATGCGCGTCAGCTCCTGATATACAATGCGCCCAGCGCCGATATTGAGATGCCCTACTTCGCTGTTGCCCATCTGGCCATCCGGCAGGCCTACAGATAGGCCGGAGGCCCCAATCGTCGTCCAGGGATACTGCTTTTTCAGCGCATCGATATTCGGCGTTTTGGCCGCCAGAACAGCGTTGCCATCCGCCTCGGCGCGCTCGCCAAATCCATCCAGGATGATCAATGCCGTAATTTTTTTGCTCATAAGTTTCTCCCTCTTAGTAATTGACAACCTTGGAGAAATCCTCCGCCTTCAGGCTTGCACCGCCAATCAGGCCGCCATCGATCTCTTCCTTGCTCATCAGCTCTGCCGCATTTTTCGGGTTCATGCTGCCGCCATATTGGATGCGGATCTGCTGCGCTGTTTCGCTTCCAAATACTTCTCCTACAGCGTTTCTAATATCGCCAATCGTCTCGTTCGCCTCTTGGGATGTTGCCGTTTTTCCTGTGCCAATGGCCCAGATGGGCTCGTAGGCGATGACAAGCTTTGCCGCATCCTCTGCGCTTACGCCGGCCAGCGCCAGCTTTGTCTGCATGCTGACAACTTCCTTCGTGATGCCCTGTTCCCTCTGCTCCAAACTCTCTCCCACGCAAATGATGGGCGTAAGGCCTGCCGCAATGGCTGTTTTCACCTTCCGGTTTACGGTCTCGTCCGTCTCTGCAAAATACTGCCGGCGCTCGCTGTGCCCAATGATGACATAGCTGACGCCCAGCTCTTTTAGCATATCTGCCGAAATCTCTCCCGTAAAAGCGCCGCTCTTTTCAAAGTGCAGGTTCTGTGCCCCGAGTTTGATATTTGTTCCGGCCAGCGCCTCGGCCGCCGCGGGCAGGCAAACATATGTCGGGCAAACGACCACTTCTGCCTTTGCATCCTTCACGAGGGGAATCAGCTCCCGAATCAGCTGTGCCGCCTCCGAAGGGGTTTTATTCATTTTCCAGTTTCCTGCAATAATTGGTTTTCTCATAACTTCCTCCAAAATCCTTTTCCCCCAAAAAGGGAGAACAATTTGAAAGCCCCGCCCCGGAAGGGCGGAGCTTTTCTTTCTCGTTATTCTTTCGTATCGAGCGCCGCGATGCCCGGCAGTTCCTTTCCTTCCAGAAACTCAAGAGAAGCGCCGCCGCCCGTGGAGATGTGCGACATCTTGTCTCCAAATCCCAGGTTCTTGACAGCCGCTGCAGAATCGCCGCCGCCGATGATCGTCGTCGCGCTGGTATTGGCCAGCGCCTCGGCTACAGCGCGGGTGCCTCCTGCAAAATTCGGCATCTCTGCAACGCCCATCGGCCCATTCCAAATCACCGTCTTGGCCCGGTTGATCTCCTCGGCGAAGATCATCGTTGTGGAAGATCCGATATCCAGAGCCATATAGCCCTCGGGAATGCTATCCACCGGAACCATGACCGTCTTGGCATCGTTGCTGAAGGCATCTGCCGCCACCACATCGATGGGCAGCAGGATCTTGACCCCCTTCAGCTTGGCCTTCTTCAGCAGCTCGTTCGCCAGCCCAATGCTATCCGCATCCACAAGGGATTTTCCCATATGATAGCCCTGCGCCGCCAGGAAAGTATTGGCCATGCCGCCGCCGATGATCAGGCAGTCCACCTTGTTAAACAGATTTTCGATGACTGGGATCTTATCCGCAATCTTGGCACCGCCCAGAATCGCAACAAACGGCCTCTGGGGATTTTCCAAAGCTCCGCCCATAAACTCCAGCTCCTTTTTAATGAGGAAACCGGCGACAGAGGGAAGATAGTGCGTCACACCCTCTGTGGAAGCATGTGCACGGTGCGCCGTTCCAAAGGCATCGTTGACAAAAATATCCGCATAGCTTGCCAACTTCTTGGCAAATTCCGGGTCGTTCTTGGTCTCTTCCTTGTGGAAGCGCAGATTCTCTAGCAGCACAACTTCGCCATCCTGAATATTCGCGACTGCCTCGTCCGCGCTGGGGCCGATGACATCTTTTGCAAATGTCACCTTGGTATCCAGCAGCACCTGCAGGCGCTTTGCGACGGGCGCCAGGGAAAATTCCGGCTTTACTTCGCCCTTGGGGCGGCCCAGATGCGAGCAGAGGATAACCTTCGCATGGTGATCCAAAAGATATTTGATGGTCGGTAGCGCTGCCTGAATCCGGGTTTCATCTGTAATTTCACCCTTTTCGTTTAAAGGCACATTAAAATCTACGCGCACCAAAACTTTTTTTGATTCTACAGAAATGTCCTCAATCGTCTTCTGTTTCATATTGATTCTCCTTTTTGCATATGCGCTTTTATAACACTTATTAAAGCAGTTTCCTGCATGAACAGGCTCATTTTACGCTACCACATTACATTTTAAAGAGATTTGGGCGCTTCGTCAACTATAATTTATAAATTCAGAAAGGCCGAGCGCGCTTTCCCTCTTCTGCCGCTAGCAAAGGATGGCAGCCCTCCCTGCGTTCTGGGCCTGCGCTTGGATTCGCCCGGGAAATACCCGCCAGACCGCATTTGCCCTCGCCCCTAGCGGAGCCCGGGAAAGCCCATCTGCCTTGCGGCTTCATAGGCCGCAATCGCCACAGAGTTTGCAAGGTTCAGCGAGCGCAGCGCAGCGCGCATGGGAATGCGCACCGCTCTTTTGGGATTCGCGAAGATCAGCTGCTCCGGAAGCCCGCGGCTTTCTCTGCCAAAAATAAGGTAGCTTTGGGGGCCATAGCGGATATCCGTGTACCTCTTGCTGGCTTTTGTGGAAAAATAGTAGAAATCGCCGCCTGCATTGCGGGCAAAAAAAGCCTCCAAATCCGGATACACCGTTACATCGAGCTTATCCCAGTAATCCAGCCCAGCCCGGCGCAGGTGTTTTTCATCCAGAGAAAAGCCCAGTGGCTCCACCAAATGCAAGCGCGCGCCCAAAACGGCGCAGGTGCGGGAGATATTGCCCGTATTCCCCGGAATTTCCGGCTCCACTAACACAATATTAAGCATCCTTTTCCTTTCTTCCGCCAGTCAGGGCGATTGCCGCCCGAAAGAGCCAGGGACGGCGCGGGACAACCGCCTTTTTGGGGCAAAACTCCATGCAGCAAAAACAGCGGATGCAACTTTTTTTTGCGATCCGCGCAGTGCCCTTCACGCGAATGACATGCGCCGGGCATACATTTGCGCAAATGCCGCACCCTACGCAGCGCCCCGGCAGAATTTTAGGCTTGAGCGCCAGCCAGTTTGAAACCGGCCTTGCCAGCCAGGCAGGCAGCTTAGCCCCGGCGAAATCCCCGCCTGAATCACTCGCCCGAACAAATCCCTCCACACGGCAAGATTCCACCTTCTCTCCTAAAACCTGCACCTGCCCCAGCAGGCCGCGCTTTTGTGCCGCCGCCAGCACTGGAATTTCACCGCGCTTAAACCCAAGCAGCTCCACCGCAACTGCATCTGCAGCAAAGGGCGATGCCGATGCCAGAAGCACACCCATTTTCCGCGGGTCGCCCGTACCCGGGCCTTCTCCTTCCATGCCCCAAACGCCATCGATAATGGAGAGTCCCGGGCGAACCGCCTGCGCAATATCCACCAGCATATCCGAAAAGGCCTCCCTGCTCTGATAGCGGAAATGAAGCTCTGCCTTTAAAAGCCCCGGAATGGCACCGTACAGATTCTTTACTGCGCCCGAATACACCGCCAGAGTATGGCTTTTCAGCTTGGCGATGTTGATGATAAAATCCGCCTGAACCAGCGGAGTTAAAACGGGAATTTTGGAATAGCGCACCGCTTTTTTGTTTTCCACCATGCAATCCGAGCAATCAAAATTGAGCTGCATGCCCGTCCTCCGGGCGGCCTCGGCCATGCCGGAAGCAGCATAAACACCGCGCAGCACACTTTGGTTATACGCTCCGCCCGGGCTTTCCGCTAAAACAGCTTCCGCCCCAAGGGCGATCACTTTGCGCGCCACCGCCTCCACAATGGCAGGATGCGTCACTGCGCACTGTTCCGGGCGGCTTTTATGCACCAGATTCGGCTTAATCGCCACTTTCATGCCCGGCCGTATCCACGCTTCCAGGCCGCCAAGCAAAGACAGAGCCTCATCCAGGGCCCTGTCCACCGTTTCTCTCTTATAATCCGCGCAGGAAACCAGCGCTACTTGATTCAAAATTCCAACCCCCTATAGGAGAAATTGCTCGATCGCCCCGGCCACGCCATCCTCATCGTTGCTTGCGGCAACATAGTCTGCGGCTGCCTTGGCCTGCGGGCAGGCGTTTGCCATCGCAACGCCAAAACCGGCATATGAGATCATCTCCACATCATTTTCCCCATCGCCAAAGGCCATCACCTGTTCCGGCTCAACACCATACATCTCCATCACCATCTTGAGGCCAGATAGCTTTGTGAGCCCCTTATTTGCCAAATCGATATGGCCGAACTCGGAATATACCACGCCTAAACTGCTCTCCCGGCGAAAAATCTGTTCCAGCTGGCGGGCGCGCTTCTCTTCAAAATGCAGCACAATCAGTTTACCCGTCTTTCCTATCACATCTTCCAGCAATTTTTGCGGGTCGTCATAAAAATGCAGCGAGGCCATGATATCGTTATCTGGCCGGCTTGCCGCCCAATGGCGCGCCGCCTCCATAGTATAGCTGTTGTTCAGGCAGCAGGTATAGCCCTCTACGCTTACAAACAGGGCCGCCTGCTCTCTCAGGCAAATTGCGGAAACCTCGCGCAGGTCCTTTTCTGAAATCAGGGAGTGGAAATACACCTTGTCCATATCCATCACCGCGGCGCCATTTCCGAGAATCGCCGGGCCCGTGATGCCAAGAGGCTGCAGAATATCGAAAAGATATGTGGTATAGCGGCCTGTGGCAATGGTGATGGCAATTCCCTTTTCCATCGCTCTGTGCAGTGCGCGGGCCGTGCGAGGGGTCACTCTCTTTTGGGAATCCACCAGCGTGCCATCCATATCAATGGCCAAAAGTCGAATATGCTCTAGCTTCTGCACTCGTTTACAAACTCCCGTATCCGTTTTAATGCCTCAATAATGTTTTCCATAGACGCCGCATAGGAGCAGCGAATATACCCCTCGCCGCTGGCGCCAAACGCCGTGCCCGGAACACAGGCAACGCTCTTTTCAAAAATCAGCCGCTTGCAGAATTCCTCCGAGGAAAGGCCGGTGCTCTTGATATTGGGAAATGCATAAAAAGCGCCACGGGGCTCAAAGCAGGAAAGGCCCATATCCCGGAAGCTCTCCACCACCAGCGTGCGCCGCCGATTATAATTTCTCACCATATCCGCCACCTGCGAATAGCCGTTGTGCATTTCATCCCGCAGCGCCTCCACGCCCGCTACCTGGCTCATAATCGGCGCGCAGAGCATGGTATACTGATGAATTTTCACCATCGCAGCAATGAGCGGCGCCGGCCCACAGGCATAACCAAGCCGCCAGCCCGTCATGGCAAAGGCCTTGGAAAACCCGTTGATGAGCAGCGTTCTATCCTCCATCCCCTCTGCAAAGGAAACATGCCTTTGCCCATAAGTCAACTCAGAGTAAATCTCATCCGAGATAACAAAAAGATCGTGCTTTAAGATGACCGTGCGAATGGCCTCCAGCTGCTCTCGCGTCATAATGGCGCCTGTAGGGTTATTGGGATAAGGCAGAACGATGGCCTTGGTCTTTTTTGTAATAACCCGCTCTATCTGTTCGGGCGTCAGGATAAAATTATCTTCCTCTTTCGTCTCCACCGGAACTGGAACGCCATGGCAGAAAGCCACGCCCGGTTCATAGGAAACATAGGAAGGCGCGGGCACCAGTACTTCATCTCCCGGCTCCAGAATTGCTCGAAATGCAAGATCTAGCGCCTCGCTTGCCCCTATGGTGACAAGAACCTGCTCCGCCGGATACTGCACATGATATCTGGAAGAAAGGTACTCCGAGATCAACTCCCGAAGTTCCATCATTCCGTAGTTGGAAGTATAGTGTGTGCGGCCCTGCTCGATGGAGCTGATGGCCGCAACCCGCACATTCCACGGAGTGACAAAATCCGGCTCGCCCACCGAAAGCGAAATGACATTTTTCATATCGCTTGCAATATCAAAAAACTTCCGAATGCCCGAGGGCGGCACCGCCGCAACATGGGAAGCCACAAGCTTTTCTGTATTCACGGTGTCACCACCAATCTATCTTCTTTTTCACCGCCCACCAGAATTTCGCCATCCTCCTTATACTTGCGCATGATGAACAGCGTTTCCGTGCTGGTAACGCCCTCCAGAACCGAAAGCTTTTCCCAGACAAATTTGGAAATATCCTTCATCCCCTTGCATTCCACTCGAATGGCCAAATCGCACCGGCCAGACATCAGATAGAGCGCCTTTACCTCCGGGAATTTATAGATGCGCCGGGCGATATCGTCGTAACCAAAATCCCGCTTGGGTGCAACTTTTATTTCAATCAGCGCCTCTGCCGGGGCATCCTCTCCCAGAAGCTCGGAATTGAGCGTGATTCCATAGTGCAGAATAATCCCATCTTCTTCCATTTCCCGAATGGCTGCTGCCACCTGTTCTTCTGTCACGCCAAGCATGGCCGCAATATTTTTATTCTGAATCTTTGCATCCATGCGCAAAATCTCAAGGATCTCTTTTTTTAACTCCATGAAAAAGCCCCCCTCTGCCAATATTGTATTTAGTATAGCGTAGTCGGCAGGCTGCGTCAATTCCGTTTCTCCCCTTGCGCCCAGCCAAATGCGCCCGGTATTTTCCAAAAATTAACGCCTGCATTCCCCGCCGCGCCAAAAAAGAAAGTGGCGGAATAACCGCCACTTTCCTTTTATTTTTTCCTGCGGATTTTTTCCAGCTCTGCGATGGCCTTCTCGTCCACGCGCATCGCTATTTCCAGCAGCTCCTGATCCGAAAAGGTGGTGTTGCGGCCCTTGGCATACTCCTCATCGATGGCCTTTTTAATGCCTTCCACCAGCGCGCCCCGCTTATTGACCTTCTGGTCTTCAGGCAACCGGAAGGTGGTATTGAGCCAGTGCGCAATTCCTGCAGCGCCTGAATGCTCTCCAATGAGCACTTTCGCAGGCTTGTTCAGAATCTTTCCCGTATCGAAAATATTATAGATCTCCTCGTCTTTCATCATGCCATCGGCATGAATGCCCGCGCGGGTCGCGTTAAAATGCTCTCCCACAAAGGGCGTGCGGGGATCGATTCGGTAGTTGAGCTCCTGTTCAAAATAATCTGCAATTTCGGTTATGACAGAGAGGTCCATCCCATCCGTTTTGCCGCGAAGCTCTGCATATTCAATTGCCATCGCTTCCAGCGGGCAGTTGCCCGTGCGCTCCCCGATGCCGAGCAGCGAGCAATTGACAGAGGACGCCCCATACATCCACGCGGTGGCCGCGTTGACCTCCACCTTGTGGAAATCGTTGTGCCCGTGCCATTCGAGCAGCTCCGAGGGCACGCCCGAATAAAACCGCAGGCCATATACAATTCCCGGCACACTTCTTGGCAGCGCTGCGCCCGGGTATGGCACGCCGTAACCCATGGTATCGCACATGCGGATTTTAATGGGAGTTTTTGCCTCCGCCATCAGGCGCATCAGCTCGTTGGCAAATGGGACGACAAAGCCGTAAAAATCCGCCCGGGTGATATCCTCAAAATGGCAGCGCGGGCGAATTCCCAGCGCCAGGGCATCTTTGACAATGCCCAGATACTTATCCATGGCCTGTTTTCTCGTCAGCCCCATCTTGTTAAAAATATGGTAATCCGAGCAGGAAACGAGAATTCCCGTCTCTTTGATGCCCAAATTCTTGACCAGCTCAAAATCCTTTTTGCTGGCGCGAATCCATGTGGTGATTTCAGGGAACTCATAGCCCAAATCCTGGCAGAGGGCCAGCGCTTCCCTATCCTTTTGTGTATACACAAAAAACTCGCATTGCCGAATGATGCCGTTTTCTCCCCCCAGGCGGTGCATCATCTGATAGAGATCTCGAATCTGCGCCGGCGTAAAGGGCGCCATTGCCTGCTGCCCATCTCGGAAAGTGGTATCTGTAATCCAAATTTCATCCGGGACATACATGGGAACCAGGCGGTGGTTGAACCGCGTCATGGGCACCTGATCATAAGGGAAAACATCCCGGAACAGCACCGGCTGTTCCACATCCTGCAGCGCATATTTATAGTCGTTTTCCTGAAGCAAATTCGTACGCGTATACTGGTTTTCCAATCTCGCACCTCGATTCTTGATAAATTTTAATTTTATAAAAAGGCTGCAGGAAACGCTGCAGCCTTTCTTGCTCGTTTACTCAAGTTCCGCGCAGAACTCCCGAAGCCGCGAAACTCCTTTTTCGATATTCTCTTCACTTGTCGCATAGGAAAGGCGGATATACCCATCTGCCCCAAATGCAATGCCCGGAACCACTGCCACCAGCTTTTCCTGAAGCAGCACTTCAGAGAACTGCACAGAACCCGAAACCTTCTGATCGCGGTATTTCTTGCCATAAAGCCCTTCTACATTGACAAAGACATAAAACGCTCCGCCGGGCATCCGGCAGGATACGCCGGGAATTTCATTGATCAGGCGGTAGATGAGCTTGGCCCTCTGCTCGAAAATGGCCACCATTTTCTCCAAATCCTCCTGCGGGCCGCGCATGGCAGCCAGCGTGGCATATTGGGAAATCGAGCAGGCGTTGGAAGTACTGTGCCCCTGATAGCTGGAGGCCAGCTTTGCCACGGCCGGCGGGGCTATCATATAGCCAATGCGCCAGCCCGTCATGGCATATGCCTTGCTGGCGCCATTGATGATGATGGTGCGCTCCAAAGCATCTTCAGAGAGCGTCGCAATGGAAATCGCCTCTTTCCCATAGACGAGCTCATCGTAGATTTCATCCGAAATGATATAGAGGTCGTGCGCCTTGGCAAACCCGGCAATTTCCTCCAGAGAGTGCCGGTTGTAAAGATTGCCGCAGGGATTGGAAGGGTTATTTACGATGATCGCCCGCGTGCGCTCGCTGACCGCCTTTTCCAGATCTGCCAGAGCCGGTTCAAAATCGTTTTCCTCTTTTGCCTGCACAAATACCGGCACGCCCCCTGCCATTTTCACCTGCTCGGGATAGGTGAGCCAATAGGGGGAGATGATGATCACCTCATCGCCCGGGTTTAAAATTACCTGAAACGCATTATACAGGCACTCCTTCGCCCCGTTGGAGACGACAACCTGTGCCGGCGCAAACCGCAGACCATATTTATGCGCATACCGCTCGCAGGCCGCCTGCCGCAGCTCCATAATGCCGGGAACAGGGGTATACCTGGTTTTTCCCGTCTCTATCGCTTCTATGGCTGCCTGCCGAATATAGGCCGGCGTATCAAAATCCGGTTCTCCCACGCCAAAGCCGACAACATCCTTTCCCTGGGCCTTAAGCTCGCTGGAAAGGGCGTTGATTCCGAGTGTCAGCGATGGGCTTATCGCCTTTGCCTTATCTGAAATTTGCATGTCTGCGCCTCCATCTTCCTTCATTTTCTGCTATTCGTTCCTATATCATACCAAAAACTTTTGCTCAGTACAAGAGAAAAATGAAAATTTTAAATTGGAAAGCTGCACATTTTACAAGATTTTCAAAAATTTTTCCTGCTTTTTGGCGGGAAAAGTAATTTTGAAGAATAGAATTTTTCATTTTTAAAACTCTTCGTCTGCCCGCCTATTCCGCTTGCCTTCCTTCTTAAAAATTATTATACTATATAGACAGTAGCTAGTTTTATCTCACCTTGCTTAGGAGGCTTACTTTATGAGCGAATATATCATTTCAACCAGCTCCACCGCAGATCTTCCAAAATCGTATGTGGAGGAGAACGGCCTTCTCTATTTTCCTTTTTCCTTCGATATAGAGGGAAAGGAATATAAGGATAATTTTGGCCAGGATATGTCTGTGAAGGATTTCTATGCCCGGCTGCGCCAGGGCGCTTCCTCCACAACCTCGATGATCAACCGCGCTGCATTTGAGCAGGGCTTCATCCCCCATCTTGAAAAGGGCACGAATATTTTGCACATTGAGTTCTCATCTGCCCTTTCGGGAACTTATCAGAATGCCGTTTCTGCTGCGCAGGATCTCAACGAAAAATACCCGGGCAAGCTTATCGTCATCGATTCCCTCTGCGCTTCCCTTGGGCAGGGCCTTTTTGTGGACTACGCAGTTCAAATGAAAAAACAGGGCAAAAGCATGCAGGAAGTGGCCGATTGGCTGGAGGCCAACAAGAAGAATATCATCCACTGGTTTACTGTGGACGATTTAAATCACCTGAGGCGGGGCGGGCGGATTTCCAAAGCTTCCGCGTTTTTTGGGACAATGCTGCAAATTAAGCCCGTGCTGGATGTGGATGATGAAGGGCGGCTCATTCCGCACTTTAAAGTTAAGGGCAGAAAAAAGGCCATCCTGGAACTGCTCAACCGCATGAAGGAGGATATTAAAAATCCGGATGGGCAAACCGTCTTTATCAGCCATGGCGATTGCGAAGAGGATGCCCAGGCGCTCAAAGCCATGATAGAGGATACTTTCCAGGTGGGGCATGTGATGATAAACCCCATCGGCCCGGTAGTGGGGGCGCATTCCGGCCCGGGCACGCTGGCCCTTTTCTATATGGGAAAACAGCGGTATAACTAAAAGAGGGCGGAAGCCCGCTTTGAAGGCGCTTCTCACCCAAAAAAGCGAAATAAAAAAGCAGCATTTATCAAAAGCTGCTTTTTTATTTTATCAGATAAACTCTTCTAGCTCGATATTCTCTTCCTCTTCCACTGGCACGCGCTGTATATCCGCGCCCAGGGCAATCAGTTTGTTTTCAATATGATCATAGCCGCGATCGATATACTGGATATTATAGATCTCCGTCACGCCATCTGCCATAAGCCCGGCGACGATGAGGGCTGCGCCCGCCCGCAGATCGCTTGCGCGCACAGGGGCGCCCGTCAGCTTCTCCACCCCTTCCACCACAGCCACGCGATCGTCTATCGTGACGCGTGCGCCCATGCGGCGAATCTCGTTGATATGCTTAAAACGGGATTCAAAGATATTTTCCACAATGACGCTCGTTCCCTCTGCTGTGGAGAGCAGTACTGTTGCCGGCTGCTGAAGGTCTGTCGGAAATCCGGGATAGGGATAGGTTTTGATATTGACTTTGCGCAGCCGCTTATTGCAGCATACGCGGATACTATCTCCGTTTTCCTCCACCTGCACGCC
>USII01000007.1 GCA_900554725.1 uncultured Eubacteriales bacterium | reverse complement strand
GTTCTCTTTTGAGCATTTTCAGCAGGGTGGTTTTCCCGCAGCCCGATTCCCCAACAAGAGCCAGCGTTTCCCCGCGATAGATGCAAAGCGAAACATCCGATACGGCGTGCACCTTTCCACGCCGCGCGGGAAATTCCTTGACGAGATTTTCCGCTTCCAGCAGAATTTGCTTTTCCTCCATCACTGCTCACCCTCTTCCTTTGGCTCGTATAAAAAGCAGCGCACCCGATGGCCATCGCCCCGGTCATAAAGCTCGGGCTTTTCCAGACGGCAGCGCTCTGTAGCATGCTCACACCGGGGGCAAAAGGCGCAGCCTTCCGGCATATGCAGCAGGTTGGGAACCATGCCTTTGATGGTATAGAGCCTCTGCCCCCCGCCTTCTTGCTCGTGCACTTTTGGGATAGAGCGGATAAGCCCGCTGGTATATGGGTGCAGCGGTTCCCGGAACAAGGTGAAGACATCCGCCTGCTCCACGACTTTTCCCGCATACATGACATACACATAATCGCAGATTTCCGCTACGACGCCCAGGTTGTGCGTAATGAGCAGAATTGCCGTGCCCCTCTTCTCCTGCAGCTGCTTCATCAGGTGCAGAATCTGGGCCTCGATGGTGACATCCAGCGCTGTTGTAGGCTCATCTGCCAAAAGCAACTTGGGGTTGCAGATCATGGCCATGGCGATCATCACCCGCTGGCGCAGCCCCCCTGAAAGCTGATGCGGGTATGAGCGGTAGCGCTCTTCCGGCTCGGGAATACCTACCTGGCGGAACATCTCGATGACCCGCTCCCTGGCTTCCTTCTTGGAAACTTTCTGGTGCAGCAGCACCGCTTCACGCACCTGCTTTCCCACTGTAAGGACGGGGTTTAAGGAAGTCATGGGTTCCTGAAAAATGACGGAGATATCGTTGCCCCGAATTTCGCGCATCCGTTTTTCGCTCGCCTGGGCCAAATCCTGCCCTTCCAGCAGAATTTCTCCCTCCACAATTTTTCCCGGGTAGGAGAGCAGCCGCACGATAGACATCGCCGTCATGCTCTTTCCACAGCCCGATTCCCCCACTACGCCTATTACCTGCCCCTTTCCAATTCGCATGTCCACGCCGTCTACCGCGGGCACCACGCCCCGGCGCGTGAAAAAATAGGTTTTGAGGTTTTTAATTTCCAGCACATTTTCCATCGGCTTAACTCTCTTTCATATATGGATCGAGCGAACCTCTCAGGCCATCGCCCAGGAAGTTAAAGGCCAGCACCACAAGCAGGATGATGACGCCTGGCGCAATGGCCAACCAGGGCTCGGTAAAAAGATAGTCTTTTCCCCTTGTAACCATGAGGCCCCAGCTTGTGGAAGGCGGCTGCGCCCCAACGCCCAGGAAAGAAAGGCTGGATTCGGATAAGATCGAGCCGGGGATATCCAGCGTAAACTGTACAATCAGCGAAGGCAGACAGTTTGGAAGGATATGCCGGAACATGATTTTCCATTTGCTCACGCCGATAGCCCGCGCCCCCTCTACCATTTCCCCCTCTTTTAGGGAGATGGTCTGGGCACGGACAATGCGCGCAGTTCCCGCCCAATTGACCAGCGAGAGGGCGATAAAAATATTGACAATGCCGGAACCCAGCGTATAAGTGACCACCATGGCAAGCAGCAGCGAGGGGAACGCCAACATGATATCCGCAAAGCGCATGATGATATTATCCACCCACTTCCCAAGATACCCGGCCATCAGGCCAAGCAGGATGCCCAGCATCATGGAGAGAGAAGTTGGCACAAGGCCAATGATAAGGGAAATGCGCGCGCCATAGATAATACGGGAAAGCACATCCCTTCCAAGCTCATCTGTCCCAAGCCAATGCTCAAAGCTTGGCGGCATCAGCTGGTTCTCCGTGTTCTGTGCATAGGGGTCATACGGCGCGAAAACCGGCGCAAAGATCGCCACGAGGATGATAAATACAATGAAAAACAGCGAGGCAGTCGCCAGCTTATTGGTGCGCATGAAGCGTTTGACTTTTTCCCAGCGGCTTTCGGTTTCCAGCAGTTCTTCCATGCTCACGGTTTTTTGCGGAGCCTTCTTTTTCATGCCAACCTCCTCCTTATTCCACGCGAATTTTGGGGTCCAGCACGGAATACAGGAGATCCGCCACCAGGTTGCCCAGGATGATGAGCACCGTGGTGAAAAGCACTGTGCCCTGAAGCAGCGGCATATCCCGGTTTCCAATTGCATCCACTGCCAGCCGGCCCACACCGGGAATCCCGAATATCGTTTCCGTGATGACTGCGCCGGAAAGCAGGCTGGCCACCTGAATTGCCATCACCGTGACGACGGGAAGCATGGCGTTTTTCAGCGCATGTTTGACAACCACCGCGCGCTCCCGCAGCCCCTTGGCCCTGGCTGTGCGGATATAGTCGTTGCGCATAATCTCAAGAAGATTGGAACGCGTCAGCCGGGCGATTGTCCCCGCGGAGCTCCAGCCCAGCACAATGGCGGGCAGGATCATGTGCGAGAGCGTCCTATACCCTGAAACGGGCACCCACCCAAGCTTAAATGCGAAGATATACTGCAGCAGCAGCGCCGCCCAGAACACCGGCATGGAGACTCCGATGAGCGAGCCGGACATAAAGAGCCTATCGATGATGGTATTTTTCTTTATTGCCGAGAAAATGCCCGCTGGTATGCCGATGGCCCATGCCACCAGTGCGGCAAAGACAGTGAGCTTTACCGTATGGGGAAAGGCATCCATAATCAGATCCGTGACATTGCGGTTCAGCTTATAGGAGACGCCAAGGTCGCCATGCAGCGCGTCCCACAGATAGCGGAAAAAGCGCACCAGTGCAGGATCATCCAGCCCTTTGCTTTCCTTGAGCTTTTCAATGAGCTCCGGCTTGACATGCTCCTTCATCATTACCGTAACGGGATCGCCCGGGATAACGCTCAGCATGATGAAGATGACGAGCATGACGCCGATCAAAACAGGAATCGTGGTTAAAATTCTTTTTACGATATATCTTCCCACATTCTTTCCCTTCTTTCCTCCATAAAGCGGGCGCCGCCCCGCTTTTCTCAAATGCAAAGGGGGGTGCCAGGCACCCCCGCCTTCATTTTATTGTAACACGGCTTAGCACAATTGGGCTAGCTCTCCTTTATAGAGACATTATAGTACTTGGTATCCGCCCAACCGTTCCAGGCGACTTGGAAACCCTCTACGCGTTCGCTTACCACAAAGCTATGCTCCTTTGAGAACAGCGGAACCCAGGCAGCATCTTCCTGGACAATCTGCTTTTCCAGCTCCTGATACAGGGCGATGCGCTCCTCTTCATTCACAATGCCGCGCGCTTCTACAATCTGCTGCTTCACTTCCTCGTTGGAATAGTTGAAGGAACGGCGCTCGCTGTTGCCCGGCGCAAAGATGGAATAGATAAAGTTATCCGGGTCGTTAAAATCCGCAGACCAGCTGGAAAGATAGGAGCCTATCTGCCCCTCCGCCCGCTTTGCGCGCCAGGTAGCATCGTCGTACATCACAATTTCCGCATCGATGCCCACTTCGTCCAGCATTGCCTGCACCATTTCATAGACCTGGGTGGTCGTATTCGTATCATCGGCATTGGCTGCAATTTCCATCTCAAAGCCATTGGGATATCCTGCCTCAGCCAGAAGCCTTTTCGCCTCTTCCGGGTTATATTCGATCTCTTCCAGATCCGGATTATGGCCAATTAAGCCGGGGGGCAGAATTCCGCTCTGCACTTCTCCCATTCCCGCAAAAACGGTATCCAAAATTTCCTGCTTATCGATTGCCATCTGATAAGCCTTGCGCACGCGCACATCCTGGAAGGGCTCCAATGCCTCGTTGATGGACATGTAGTAAATTCCCACGCGCTGCCCGGTGACAATCTGGTCTTTATATTCCTCGCTTTCCAGATAGGATTCCGCCTGGACAGGCGCCATCTCCAAATCGAAAATATCCAGCTCGCCCGATTCAAAGAGCATTTTCAGCGTATCCGCATCTTCGACAACCGTCATGGTGATGCCATCCAGAGCGGGCCGGCCGCGCCAGTATTCCTCGTTGGCCACCAGCGTTTTATCGCTATTCACTACCCAGCTTTCAAAGATAAACGGGCCCGTTCCGATGGTGAGCTCCGGATCTATGCCAAACTGATCGCCGGCTTCCTCTGTAGCCTTGCGGTTATAGATGGAGCAGGCCGGCGTGGAAAGCCCGGCAAGGAAGGGCGCAAAGGGCTCTGCCAGCGTGACAACCAGCGTATAATCGTCTTTCACTTCCAGGCCCGAAAGTGTTTGCGCATTGCCATCCATCATTTCCTGCGCTCCCTGGATGCAGGCAAGGAAATCCACATTAAGCGCTTCTGTTTCTGGCTTCAACATGCGCTCGAAGGTATAGACGACATCATCTGCCTTAAATACCTCCCCATTGTGGAACTTGACGCCCTCGCGCAGATGGAAAGTATAGGTGATTCCATCCGGCGAAACCTCCCAGCTCTCCGCCAAGCTGGGCGTAAGCTCCGTCTGCCCATCTTCCTGCACAGAAACTTCCAGGAGTGTATCGAAAATATTGAGGGGCAGGAAGTAGTACTCTGTGGTTTTCTGTGCATCGGCCGTGTTAGGCTCATCGTTTGTGGCGATGCGCAACACATTTTCAGATGCCCCGCCCTTATTTGCACAGGCAGTAAACAGCCCGAGCAGCAGAAGAGCGCTTAGAAACAGTGCAATTGCTCTTTTCATCTTATCCTCCATTCATAAAGGCGCGCCGCAGCTTTCGCCAGCGGATCCCGCACACTTTTGCAGACCGCCCGTTTTGGCATAGCGCACCGGGATAGTGAAGCAAAAGCCGCGTCTGCCGACGCGGCTCCGGCTTTCCCGCCGTCATTTATAGCGCCCTACAGAAAGCTTTGCAGGAACCCTGCCACCTTCGCGGCGGGCCCAACGGGGCACGCCCCAAACACCGCTTCTGCAGCTGCGCGTTTCACCGGCTTCATCGGACGCCTCCTCTGCCGGTTACTTATCTTGCCATAGATTTGTCAATTTTCCCTTTAGTATAGCAAAGGGCTTTGGCATTGTCAACAGGGTCGACAATATTCAGAGCAACTCTTTTATGCATATCAGGCTGCGCGTTCTTTCATATTCCTGGTATCTGAGGCCTCTCCCCTCTACCTCTATTTCTCCGCTCTGATTATCATAGGGGTCTGCCCGGAACCCCTGGCTTGGGGGCTGGAAGTCCGCATAAATGGCCGTGTTTGCCACCATACGGTAGGGGTCCATTCCGCCAAAATAGAACCTGCGCCGCCCCTCATTTCCCGCGCGGTGTGCCCCACCGCCAAAAGAAGGATCGCAGTACAGCCAGCCAAAAGGCTCGGCATAAAATTCTGCCCAATCGTGCGGGCCAATATGATCCGGCCCAGCATACAATCCAGACTGCCACCTGGCCGGAATGCCCGCGCACCGGCACAGGGTGATGAACAGCAGCGCCTGCACGCCGCAGTCTCCCCGAAGGCTGCGAGCACACGCTTCCGCAATGGAAGTAATGCCAAAATATTCCCGAACAAAGGCATATTTTACCTTTGTCGTGATAAAATCGTAAAAAGCCTGGGCCTTTTGAAGAGGCGTCTCCCTTCCCCGGCAAAGCTCCTGGCAAAGGGAGCGCAGGCAGGGCGTAAACAGGATATGGGGCGCGCATTCGGCAAGATCCATAGGCGCAGGCGGCGTTTGCATGCCGCTCCCCGGCCGCGCCGCTTGCACGATATTGCTGTATTCGTATTCCACTTCAAAGGAGTGGTTTTCCCACATCACTTCCTCAAAATAGGCGGTGCGCTGCAGCGCGTTTTCCGGCGCAAGGAAAGTGATTGCCGGAGCGCTGCTCAGAATGCGGATATCGCTCTGCTGCCTGCATGCGGCCGGGATAGGCAGCCACACCCGCACCTTTTTTCCCGGGGAAAAGGCTTCATCGCGAATTTTTACGCTGGCCCGGATGCGCAGCCTGCATCCAAACTGCCCATTCTGCTCAATCATCTGCGCTGCGCGATCCAGATGGTGCTCCTGGCCGCCGCTTTGCATCTGCCCTGCGCGCTGGGCGATGCGCGGATCTGTCTTCTTAAGTGTTGCAAAAAAGCTGGAGAGGATGCGCACCTGGCCATGGAGATACAGCCAATCAATGCGCCCAGCATCCATCAGCGCCTCAAATTCTCCAAGGGAGAAATCCGGTATTTCCCGCCGGATATGCTCCATCGCCTGCTCTATGGTATAAGGATATTCGGCAGGTAAGCGCCGCATGATTTCCCGCTCCGCCATCATGGCATATTTCATCTGCTGGGGGATATTTTCTTCTTTCAGGCGGAGATCGATCAGCCGCACAGCCTGTTCAAATTCCCCCTGCATCTTAAGGCGCTGCAAGTCTTCCGGAAGCCCTATGGGCAAATACCAAAACAAATGGTTCTGATTCATCTTCGCGTTTCCTCTTTTCTTCTGGCATTTTCTGCGAGCGCCAGGAGCGGCCGGGCGCGGGCCCAAACCAATGCGCCAGGGCAAGCGCATCCTCCCCGCGGGATTCTTTCCCGCATGGCATTCGCCCTCATCTACCGGTTTATCATAGCAAAATTCCCGGGCTTTTACAATCGGCCAATAGAAAAAGGCTCCCACAAATTGCGGGAGCCTTTTATTGGTTTGACTACGCTTCGTCTACCATATCCAGCAGGTTGAGCTGCTCGAGGATGGAACGAGTCTCTTCGTCGTTCTTCATGCTATCCAGGTCAACGATTGCGGAACCGCTATCGATGAACTCCGGAACTTCCTCGCCAAGAGCTGCCTTATAAGCAGTCATCGTGCCGGTGTAGCCCATGTTGTAGGGGTTCTGCGTGATAACAGCTGCAACTGTGCCATCGAGCACATACTCGAGGGAAACAGGCGTGATGTCGATAGCGACGATCTTCACTTCGCCAACTCTGCCAGCTTCCTGAACAGCGGAAAGAACGGGAGCCAGGTTGCCTTCGCAGCCGGTGATGAAGCCGCCGAAGTCGGGGTTCGCCGTCAGCGTATCGCGAGCGAATGTCAGGTCAGCATCGGTAACGCTGTAGGTGAAGAACAGCTGATAGAGCTCCATATCCGGATAGTTCTCCGTGATATAGTCCTCAGCACCCCAGGAGCGCTGGCCGTTTGTGATAACGCCGTCGTTCCAGTTCACAACTGCCCAGAGGCCTTTGCCGCCCATGGCTTCGCCAAGAGCCTGCCCAGCCATCGTGCCCAGCTTGTAGTTATCCGAGGAAACCAGGCAAACCGGCCAATCGGACTCTGCGGAGCAGTCGAACAGAACAACCGGGATATCCTTCGCTTCGCAGATAGGCATTACATTGCCAACAGCAGCAGCATCTGCAGGGGCAACAGCCAGGCCGTCTACATCACGGGCAACAGCAGCTTCGATCATCTCGATCTGAGCCTGCAGGTTTGTGGAGTCATCGGGGCCGTTGAAGTTGCACTCAACGCCGAGCTCTGCCAGCTCTGCAATAGCCTGATCAACGCCTCTCATAACATCGGACCAGAAGGAGCCGTTGTATGTCTGCAGGATAACTGCAATTTCTCCAACTTCGCTCTCGCCGCCGGAGCTCTCGCCAGGTCCAACGATCTGGCTGGGCGCTTCGCTTTCCTTGCCGCCATTCCCGCCGGAGCAGGAAACGAACAGCATCGCAACCAGCAACAGAGCGAATACGATGGAAATAGTCTTTTTCATCTTTTTCCTCCTATTTTGATTGCCGGCTATTCCGCCGGAAGATAATTGTGACCAGAGGGTGATGCCCCTAGCCACTTTTCTTAACGAGAGTATATCAGCCCAAAAAGCCTTTGTCTATACGATTTCTCGAGTTTATTTTTTCAAAATCGTCATAATCTTATGAAGTTTAAGTTGCGCTGTTTTTCATAAATTTATCTGCCTCCCTCTATACCGTTGTTTATGTATATTTAACCGCGGATTAATTATTACAAAGAAAGATAAAAAAATTCAAAAAAATTTTTATTTTTGCAGTTTTTCACTCAAAACCAGCTCCACGCCGCATTTTTAGGGCAACAGCATAAAAAGGCGTTCAAATTCCAAGCAACACAGAGGAGGTTTTATCTGGAACTCCCCTTTAGGTGGTTTTCCCTTCGCTTTTTCGAAACCGGCTGGGTGTACAGCCAAATTTTTCCCGGAAAATGCGGCTGAAATATTTTGAGGATGCAAAGCCGGCCTCTTGGGAAACCTGCTCCACAGCGCTATCCGTGGCAATGAGCAGGCGCCGGGCCTCTTCCAGGCGCAGATTGTTTATGAGCTGTATGGGCGAGAGCCCTAGCCGCCGTTTAAGCACGCGGCAGGCATAGGATTCACTCACGCACGCGGCCATGGCGGCATCCTGCACGGAAATACGCTCCCTGTAATTTGCCCGGATATAGCGCTCTATCACCTCGCCTGCCGGGAGGGCCTCCGGCTTCATTTGAATGAGGCCATGCAGCAGCGCTTTAATATAGTGGGAAAGCAGGGCCTCATTTCTCTGCTTTTGACAAAATTCACTGTGGATATTGGAAAACAGCCAGAGCAGCTTTCCATCCCGATCCGGGATATGCAGAAGGGAGGGCAGAACAAAATCCGTTTCCAGCATCAGGCAGTAAAACTCTTGGCTGCGGCTATGATCCATCTTTTCCTCATGGTACACATTTGCAGGGTAGGCGATGACAGTGCACCCAAGGGCTCCTATTTTCTGGCCCGAGGTTTCTATGGAAGCGCCGCCCCGGATGAGCAGATATAAAAGTTCTATGCCCGAATGCTTATGCCAATCCGTTCGCCAGACGCCCTTCTCCCACTTGTGGTGGGCGGCATCCGTCAGGCGGAAATGGCTTTTTTCAATTTGCTCTGCAAGGCTCTGCGCCAAAAAATCACCTCCACTTCCGGCACGGGGCGCCCCCCGGCTCTTACGATAAGGATAGCATGCCCCTCCTATTTTCTCAAGCAAAGCAGGGTTTTGGCACCCAAGGCAGAATGTTACACTAGAAACAGGAGGCAACCACATGTCTACACAGATTTGGGCGCACCGCGGCGCGAGCGCATACGCACCGGAAAATACCCTGGAGGCCTTTCAGCTTGCCCTGGATATGGGGGCTGATGGCATTGAGCTTGATATACAGCTTTCGGCAGATGGCGAGCTCATGGTGCTGCACGACGACACCATCGACCGCACTTCTTCCGGGACAGGGCGGCTTTCGGATATGACTTTATGGCAGCTTAAGGAGTTGGATTTTTCCATGGGCATGAGCCAATATGCCGGCGCGCGCATCCCCACGCTGCGGGAGGTTTACAGGCTGCTGGCCAAGAGAGATGTCATAGTCAATGTGGAAATTAAGGCGGAAGAGGGAAATTATGAGCAAATTTGCAAAAAGGCTCTGGCCCTGGAACGGGAAATGGAAATGCAGGGGCGCATTCTATATTCCTCCTTTAACCACTATGCCCTGCTCACCATGCGCCAGCAAGATCCTCTGGCCAAAATCGGGCTGCTCTATGAATGCGTTATGGTGAATCCGCAGCTTTATGCAAAGCGCATAGGCGCCGATGCCATCCATCCTTCGCGCTATACACTGCTTGTTCCGGGCGTAGTGCGCCGCTGCCACCGGGCGGGCATCCGCGTGCACACCTGGACGGTAGACGACCCAATCTCCATCCGCATGATGCTGGAAAAAGGGGTGGACGCCATTATCACCAATAAGCCGGACCTGGCGAAGAAAATTTTGCAGGAAAGGGAGGTTCCTTCCAAATAGAGCAGAGGATGGGCGCAGAATACAAAGCCGCGAAGGATATTTGCGCAGATGAGCGGCCCTGCTCGCCTATGCTGAGCCAGATTAGAAACAGCTGCGCCAAAAGACAAAGGCAGCGATTTCTTCAGCGGCAAAGCGCCGTTATCATAAACGCATAGATTGTTTTTGATTGTACATTTTAAAGGAGAGAAAAACGCCGCAACAAAAAGGCTTTGGGCATGCCCAAAGCCTTTTCTTCTTTATTATGCCGGCTTTCCTATTCCTGTGGAAAGCGTATGGTAATTTTTGTGCCCTTTCCCTCCTGGCTTTCCAGGGAAACCCTGGCATCGTGAAACAGGGCGCCATGTTTGACAATGGAGAGGCCAAGCCCCGTTCCCCCCGTCTGCTTGGAATGGCTTTTATCCACCCGGTAGAAGCGCTCAAACACCTTATCCTGATGCTCTGGCGGGATGCCGATTCCCGTATCCTCTACGCACAGGACGGGGCCGCCATCCTCCTTTTTTACGGTGACCTCCACCTTTCCACCCTCTTTGTTATACTTGATGGCGTTATCAAAGAGGTTATACACCATCTCTTCGAGAATCTGACGCACGCCGTTTATCTCCTGCGGCTGGCCGTAAATCAGGAAGCTGATGCCCCGCTGCGCTGCCTGGGGAACCAGGCGCTGGTATACCTGCCTGCAAAGGCCGAGCAGCTCCACAGGTTCCTTGTCGGAAAAAGTGCTTCCCTCATCCAGCTGGGAGAGTTCAAGAATATCCTCGATCAAGGTGATGAGCCGGGCAGATTCTTCGTAGATGCGGCTGGAGAATTCCTGCATATCCTCCTTTTTGGCCAGCCCGTTTTTCATAATCTCCGCATAGCCGGAAATAGAGGTGAGGGGCGTCTTTAATTCATGGGAGACATTGGCCGTAAATTCCCGGCGCATCTTCTCCGCGTTGCTGCGCTCGGTGATATCCAATACCAGCAGCACCACGCCTGTGACAGTTTCCCCAGGGGAGCGCACCGGGTTTGCCAGAAGCTGATAAACGCGCCCATCCATCTCCATTGTTGCCTCGGAGGGCTTGCCCTCCCCTGCGCGCTGCACAGCATGCTGCAAGGAGAGGCTGCGGGAAAGTGCCAGAATGTTTTTTCCAACGCAATCGCCGCCCACATGGAAGACGGCTTTTGCACTGTTGTTCAGCAGCACAATGGCGCTTCTGGTATTTAGCACAACCAGCCCTTCGCTCATGTTATCGATAATGGCGTTGAACTCCTGCTGCCTGCGGGAGAGCTCTCTTAAGCTGCGCCCTATCTGATCGTTCTGCCGGGAAAGCCGCAGAAGCAGCGGCGCCAGCTCATCGTACACTTTGCTGTTTTCCGGATCTTCCAGGTTTAAATCGTTGATCGGCTGCACGATGCTCTTTGTCATGCGCCCTGCCAGGAAGGCGGCGACTGCCAGCGTCAGCGCGATGGCGATGAGGATCATTCCCGTCATGCCAAATAGAAGACCGAAGAGATTGCGCTGCGTGCTGCCCAAGCGCAGGATACGCCCATCTTCCAACTGCACCGCATAGTAGAAAGTATTTTCTTCTATAGTTTCAGAGGAGCGCATGCTCCGCCCCCACCCTTCTTCCATCGCCTGCTGCACTTCCGGGCGATCCAGATGGTTTTCCATGTTCTTTGCATCGCTCTGGCTATCATAGAGCACAGTTCCATCCACATCGATAAATGTCAGGCGGGGGGTTCCCCCTGTCGCCGGGATTTGACGCAGGTATTCCTCGTCCTCCTCATAGCGGTTCAGCGCTGCCAGCAGATAGCTCGCTTCGTTTTCCAGCGCCTGCCAGGTTCTATTGGATAAAAACTGATAAATTACGCCCAGGATCAGCGCGCTGCAGAGCAGCACTGCGATAAGCGTAATGCTCAGCATATTGCGGAATATTTTCTTTTTCATGCCTATTCTCCAATGCTATATCCAACGCCCCGAACCGTCTTAATCGCGCTGCCGTATTCCCCGAGCTTTTGGCGGAGCGTCTGCACATGGACATCCACCGTGCGCGTGCCGCCATCGTAATTATAGCCCCAGACAGTTTCCAGCAGCTTATCGCGGCTAAAGACGATCCCGCGGTTTTCCATCAGAAACCGGAGCAGCTCGAACTCCTTTAGCGTGAGGGTGACGGGCTCTCCGCCGGCTGTGACCGTCCGCTTCTTTGGGTTTACCACCAGCCCATCGCCCACAAGCTCTCCCTCCTTGGCCCGCGGGGAAGAGCGGCGCAGCACAGCGCGCACGCGGGAAACGAGCTCCATCATGCCAAAGGGCTTGACGACATAATCATCCGCCCCAAGGTCCAGCCCCAGAACCTTATCATACTCTGCGCCCTTGGCCGTGATCATGATGACGGGCACCTGCTCCAGCCCAGGCATTTTGCGCATTTTCTTTAGAACCTCGATCCCATCCTCCTCGGGAAGCATGATATCTAGGAGCACGAGCTCAGGCGTTTCCTTCTTGCAGGCCTCCCAGAAGGCCTTTGGGGTTTCAAAGCCCTGGGCAGCGTATTCCGTCTGCCCAAGGGTATAGACTACAAGATCCCGGATGTTCTTATCATCCTCTACATAGTAAATCATTCCTGATCGCCTTCTTTGCTGTGTATGCCGGTAATGGCAAATTCCACCCACTCGGCAATGTTTGTGGCGTGATCTCCGATGCGCTCATAGTATTTTGCGATCATGAGAAGATCCATCGCCTGTTCGCCGTTGGAGGCGTCTTTGCCGATAAGGGCAATGAGCTCGGCCTTGACCTGATCGAACAGATCGTCCACCACATCGTCCATGGAGATGACCTTGCGGGCCAGATCCACATCCCGGTTGACAAAGGCATCGATGCTCTTTGTCACCATTTCGATGGTAGCGCCGGCCATGGCGGGGATATGCTCCAGCTTTTTGATATATTGCTGATCCGCGATAAAAAGGACGATCTCCGAAATATCCGCCGCTTGGTCCCCGATGCGCTCCATATCCGTAATCATCTTAAGGGCAGAGGAGATAAACCGCAGATCCCGCGCCACTGGCTGCTGGCGCAGCAGAAGCTTCAGGCAGAGCGCCTCAATTTCCCGCTCCTTTTCATCCACTTTCTTATCAAACCTCATGGCCTCTTTTGCCTGGGCAATATCCTGAGAGACCAGCGCCTCCGCCGCGCTTCTGATCGAATGCTCGATGAGTGTCCCCATCTCGATTAGCTGTGTATTGAGCAGCTCCAACTGTTCATCAAAGAAACCTCTCATCTCATCCAAACCTCCCTGTGATATAGTCCTCTGTGCGCTTATCCTGCGGCATGGAAAACAGAGCTTCCGTCGCCCCGTATTCTATCACTTCTCCAAGCAGGAAGAAGGCCGTTTTATCCGAAATACGGGCTGCCTGCTGCATATTATGCGTCACCATAATAATAGTATAACTTTCCTTAAGTTGCACGGCAAGATCTTCAATTTTGGATGTGGAAATCGGATCGAGGGCAGATGTGGGCTCATCCATCAGAAGAACTTCAGGCTGCACGGCCAGTGCCCGTGCAATGCAGAGC
>USII01000006.1 GCA_900554725.1 uncultured Eubacteriales bacterium | reverse complement strand
CCTGGTCGTGGATAAGGCAGCACTGGCTGTGATCGAGGAGGTTTATGCGTAATGAAAGATATTCACGAAATCATCCTGGGGCCGGTGCTCACAGAAAAGAGCTACGACCAGATCCCCATGAAGAAATACACCTTTAAAGTTGCGCCAGGCGCCAACAAAACCGAAATCAAATCCGCGATAGAGGAGATTTTCGGCGTCCAGGTGGAGAGCGTAAACACCTCGAACCGGGATGGGAAGCTTAAGAGGCAGGGCTATACAAGGGGCCGCACTGCCAAAGTGAAAAAAGCAGTCGTGACGCTCAAAAAGGATTCCAAGGGCATCGAATTCTTCGAGAGCATGGTTCAGTAGGCTTAGGAGGGTATTACCATGGCGATTAAAAAATATAAACCGACTTCTCCGGGCAGAAGAGGCATGTCGGTATCCGCGTTTGACGAGATTACGGCGAAGAGCCCCGAGAAATCCCTGCTCGCCCCCAAGAAGAAGACGGGTGGAAGAAACGCCCGCGGCAGCATCACGGTGCGGCACATTGGCGGCGGCAACAGGCAGAAATACAGAATGATCGATTTTAAGCGCAATAAGGATGGCGTTCCGGCAAAGGTTGCGACGATCGAATACGATCCCAACCGCACGGCAAATATCGCGCTTCTGCACTACGCGGATGGCGAAAAGAGATACATCCTGGCTCCGATTGGCCTTCAGGTAGGGGATATCCTTCTCTCCGGGGCGGATGCGGATATCAAGCCCGGCAACGCACTGGAGATTCAGAATGTCCCGGTGGGCACGATGGTGCACAATATTGAGATGAAGCCTGGAAAGGGTGGCCAGCTGGTGCGCAGCGCGGGCAACGCGGCACAGCTCATGGCAAAGGAAGGCGCCTATGCGCAGATCCGCCTCCCCTCTGACGAAGTTCGCATGATTCCCATGAACGCAAAAGTGACCATCGGCCAGGTGGGCAACATCGATAACGCCAATGTGAGCCTTGGAAAAGCGGGCAAATCCCGCCATAGAGGCATTCGCCCCAATGTCCGCGGTTCTGTCATGAACCCGAACGACCACCCGCATGGCGGCGGCGAGGGAAAATCCCCCATTGGGCGCCCGGGTCCGGTCAGCCCCTGGGGTGTGCCGGCTCTTGGCAAAAAGACGAGAAAGCACAAGAACCAGTCGAACAAGTTCATTGTAAGACGCAGAAACGGCAAGTAGGCTAGCAGGAAGGAGAGTATGAAATGAGTAGGTCAGTGAAAAAAGGGCCTTTCGTGCATGAAAAACTGCTGGCTAGAATTCAGCAGATGAACGAAAAGAACGAGAAAAAAGTACTGAAGACATGGTCTCGCGCATCGACAATTTTCCCGGATATGGTTTCTCATACCATTGCGGTGCACGATGGCAGAAAATTCGTTCCTGTTTATATCACAGAGGACATGGTTGGTCATAAGCTGGGCGAGTTTGCGCCCACCCGCACATACCGCGGGCATGCGGGCGAGAAATCGTCCAGATAGGAGGAGAGCAGAAAATGGCAACACGCGAGAGAGAAAAAGCGCTCAAGCGGCGCGAAAATAAAGACAAGAGAGCTCGTGCTGTCGCGAGATACATCAGAATCTCCCCCAGCAAGGTAAGAATTGTCATCGATTTGATCAGAGGCAAGAAGGTGGACGAGGCCCGCGCAATCTTAATGCATATGCCAAACGGCGCATGCGAGCCGGTGCTCAAAGTGCTCAATAGCGCCATCGCAAATGCGGAAAACAACCTGGAGCTTAACAGGGATAACCTGGTGGTTGCAGAGGCCTTTGCGAATCAGGGGCCCACGCTCAAGCGCTTCCAGCCAAGGAGCCAAGGCAGAGCTTATAAGATTTTAAAGAGAAGCAGCCATATTACCGTTATCCTGGACGAGGCGAAGGAGGAGAAATAAGATGGGCCAGAAAATTAATCCAAACGGCTTCCGGGTTGGCATCATCAAGGATTGGGATTCCCGCTGGATGGCAAAGAAAAACCAGTTGGCCGACTATATTGTGGAAGACCACAAGATCAGAGAGTTTTTGAAGAAAAAGCTGTTTGCTGCAGGGATTTCCAAAATTGAGATCGAACGCGCGGCAAATAAGATTTCTGTAAACATCTATACCGCTAAGCCCGGCATTGTCATCGGCAAGGGCGGAACCGGCCTGGATGTCATCAAGGCGGATCTGAAGAAACTGACGGAAAAAACGCCCGTTATCAATGTCATGGAAGTGCGCCGCCCGGATGTCAATGCACAGCTCGTGGCGGAGAACGTGGCTTCCCAGCTGGAGCGCCGCATCGCCTTCCGCAGAGCGATGAAATCCTGCATTGGCCGCGCGATGAAGGGCGGCATTAAGGGAATCAAAGTCCGCACATCCGGCCGCCTGGGCGGTGCTGAAATCGCGAGAACTGAAAGCTATCACGAGGGCAGCATCCCGCTTCAGACCATCCGCGCAGATATCGATTACGGCTTCGCAGAGGCCAGCACGACTTATGGAAAAATCGGCGTCAAAGTCTGGATTTACAATGGCGAAATCATGGGCGATCCGCTCAAGGAGCGCGCCAAGAACATGAACGAGCCGCGGGAAAACAGAAGAGAGAACAGAAGAAATCCGGAGGGAGGCAGAAGAAATGTTACTTCCAAAAAGAGTAAAGCATAGAAAGGTATTCAGAGGGCGCATGAAGGGCAAGGCGACCCGCGGCAATACCGTAACATATGGCGAATATGGCCTTATGGCAACAAAACCCTGCTGGATTACAAGCCGCCAGATTGAGGCAGCCCGTATCGCGATGACGCGCTATACCAGAAGAGGCGGCCAGGTCTGGATCAAGATTTTCCCGGATAAGCCGGTGACGCAGAAGCCCGCTGAAACCAGAATGGGAAGCGGCAAGGGTTCTCCGGAATACTGGGTTGCAGTTGTAAAACCCGGCAGAGTGTTATTCGAGATTGCTGGCGTTTCTGAAGAAGTCGCCAGAGAGGCTCTTCGCCTTGCAGGCAACAAGCTTCCCATCAAGTGCAAGTTTGTAAAGAGCGAGAAACTGGAAAAAGGCGGTGAGTAAGTTGAAGGCGAATAAATATCGTGAAATGACGGATCAGGAGCTCAGCGCAAAATTGAGCGACCTCAAAACGGAATTCTTCAACCTGCGCTTTCAGAAAGCCACTGGCCAGCTCAATAATCCCCTAAGCATACGCGAAGTAAAGCGGGATATCGCAAGAGTGAAGACAATTCTCAAAGAGCGTGAGCTTAAGGCCGCGAACAAATAGTCGAAAGGAGAGCTTTCATGGAAGAGCAAGCAAGAAATCTTCGCAAAGTAAGGATCGGCGAAGTTGTTAGCGATAAGATGAATAAAACCGTTGTGGTTTTAATCAAAGAGAGAAAGAAGCACAGCATCTATAAGAAAACTGTGAACTATTCTAAGAAGTTCAAAGCCCACGATGAGCAGGAGATTTGCGGCATCGGCGATACCGTCAAGATTATGGAAACCCGCCCTCTTAGCAAGGATAAGCGCTGGAGAGTCGTGGAAATCGTAGAAAAGGCCAAGTAGGCAGGAGGAGAGCTCAAAATGATACAAATGCAGACATATCTAAAGGTAGCTGACAACTCCGGCGCGAAGGTCATTCAGTGCTTCAAGGTGCTTGGTGGGTCTATGAGAAAAACAGCCAACATTGGAGATGTCATCGTCGCTTCTGTCAAGAGCGCTGCCCCTGGCGGTGTCGTCAAGAAGAAGGATGTCGTCAAGGCGGTCATCGTAAGAAGCGTATCGGGCGTCAGAAGGCCAGATGGCTCCTACATCAAGTTTGATGAGAATGCCGCTGTCATTATCGACAACAACAAGCAGCCCAGAGGCACGCGTATTTTCGGGCCAGTTGCCAGAGAGATCAGAGATGAGGGCTACACCAAAATCGCATCTCTTTCTCCCGAAGTGCTGTAAGGAAGGGAGTTAGGATATGGCAAATTTACATGTTAAGAAGGACGACAATGTAGTCGTCATCACTGGAAAAGATAAGGGCAAGAAGGGAAAGGTCATGTCGGCAGATCCCAAGAAGGGCAGAATCGTCGTCTCGGGCGTCAACATGGTCACCCGCCATCAGAAGGCCAGAAGCCAGACGGAGCCGGGCGGCATCCTGCGCAAGGAAGGCAGCATTTCCGCTTCCAATGTCATGCTTTATTGCAGCAAGTGCGATAAGGGCGTGCGCACAGGCGTGAAGGTTCTGGAGAATGGCAACAAAGTCCGCGTTTGCAAAAAGTGCGGCGAAGTACTGGATAAGTGAGCGGGAGGGATAGCAAATGCCTAGATTAAAGGATACTTATAAACAGGAAATCGTTCCTGCCCTCATGCAGAAATTTGGGTATAGCAACATTATGCAGGCCCCAAAGATCGAAAAAGTTGTCATCAACATGGGCATGGGCGATATCAAAGATAACCCCAAGGCGTTGGATTCCGCGCTGGAGGAGCTGACGCTCATTTCCGGTCAGAAGCCGGTTGTAACACTGGCCAAACACTCTGTCGCAAACTTCAAGGTGCGCGCAGGCATGAAGATTGGCGCAAAGGTTACGCTTAGGGGAGATCGCATGTATGAGTTTATGGATAAGCTCATAAGCATCGCGATTCCGCGCATCAGGGATTTCCGCGGCCTTTCGCCCGCGAGCTTCGATGGCAGAGGCAACTATGCCCTTGGCGTGAAGGAGCAGCTGATGTTCCCGGAAATTGAATTCGATAAAGTCGAAAAGGTACGCGGCATGGATATTATCGTCGTTACCACCGCGAAGACGGACGAAGAAGCCCGCGAGCTTTTGACGCTCATGGGAATGCCGTTCAGCAAGTAAGGAGGAGAGGCAAAGTGGCAAAGAAAAGTATGATTGCAAAGCAGCAGAGAGGCTCAAAATTCTCCACCAGGGAATACACCAGATGCCGCATCTGCGGGCGCCCTCACTCTGTTCTAAGAAAATACGGCATCTGCCGTGTGTGCTTTAGAGAGCTTGCTTACAAGGGGCAGATTCCCGGCGTAAAGAAAGCTAGCTGGTAGAAGACTTTAAAAAGGAGGAACAAGCAAATGCCAGTTACGGATCCCGTAGCAGATATGCTCACACGCATTCGCAATGCGCTGGTCGTAAAAAAGGATATCGTTGACATCCCGGCGTCCAAAATGAAGGCTTCTATTGCTAGAATCATGTTGGAGCAGGGCTTTATAAAAGGCTGTGAAACGGTGGAAGAGGGCAAGCAGCCCATGCTGCGCATCAAGCTCAAATATGGCCCGAACGGAGAGAAGGTTATTTCGGGGCTCAAGAGGATCAGCAAGCCCGGCCTTCGCGTCCATGTGCGCAAAGATGAAATTCCCATGGTTCTAAACGGCCTTGGAATTGCCATCATTTCCACAAGCTCCGGCGTCATGACCGATGCAGAGGCGAGAAAGAATTCAGTAGGCGGCGAGGTTTTGGCGTACATTTGGTAGGCCGCTGTAAATTAAAAAAGAGAGGTACGAAAAGGATATGTCAAGAATAGGCAAACTTCCTGTCGAGCTACCTGCAGGCGTTACCGCTTCCCTGGAGGCGGGCAATGTGCTTAAGGTGAAAGGACCGAAGGGTGAGCTGTCCCAGGCGTTCAGTGGCGACATGGAAATTAAGGTCGAAGGCAATGTTATCACAGTGTCTCGTCCCTCGGATGATAAACAGCATCGCGCGCTGCATGGCCTTACAAGGGCGCTCATCGCCAACATGGTCAAAGGCGTAAATGAAGAATATTCCAAGGAGCTGGAAATTGTAGGCGTGGGTTACCGCGCACAGCTTTCTGGAACAAAACTCGTGTTGAGCGTTGGCTTTACGCACAATGTCGAGATTGAGGCAAAACCGGGTATCCGCTTTGAAGTTCCCCAGCAGACGAGCATCATCGTGCGGGGCGTGGATAAGCAGCAGGTTGGCCAGGTTGCGGCAAACATCCGCCAGGTGAAACCGCCGGAACCCTATAAGGGCAAGGGCATCCGCTATAAGGATGAACATGTGCGCCGCAAAGAAGGCAAGACAGGTATGTAAGGGGGAGGCTGCTAGAGTATTATGATTAACAAACAAAATAAAAACATGGTACGCAAGGGCCGTCACCAGCGCATCCGCAATAAAATAAGCGGCACCGCTGCCCGCCCCAGAATGTGCGTATATAGAAGCCTGAATCACATTTATGTGCAGCTGATCGACGATGTTGCCGGCAATACGCTGGTGGCAGCGTCCACGCTGGATAAAGATCTTGCAGGCACAATTGCCCAGATGACGAAAAAAGAAGCCTCCAAAGCAGTCGGCGAGAAGGCCGCAAAGTTGGCTTTGCAGAAGGGCATTTCAGAGGTTGTCTTTGACCGTGGCGGCTATCTGTACACGGGCAGAGTCGCGGAAGTGGCAGAGGGCGCACGCGCTGCCGGATTGAAGTTATAAGGAGGGCAATGAGTTGCAACGCATAGATGCCAGTACACTGGATTTACAGGAAAGGCTTGTTGCCGTTAACCGTGTCGCAAAGACTGTCAAAGGCGGCAGAAATATGCGCTTCAGCGCGCTGGTTGTCGTAGGGGATGGCAATGGCCATGTAGGCTGCGGCCAGGGAAAGGCTGCCGAAATTCCCGAGGCAATCCGCAAGGCGGTTGAGCAGGCAAAGCGCCATTTGGTGCGCGTCTCTATGGACGGCACGACGATTCCCCACGAAGCCATCGGCAAGTTTGGCAGAGGCCATGTAGTGCTGATGCCGGCTGCAAAAGGCATAGGCGTTCTGGCCGGCGGCCCGGCCCGTGCGGTGATGGAGCTTGCGGGAATCAAGGATATCAAGACAAAATCTTACGGCTCCAACAACGCGATCAACTGCGTCAAGGCGACGATTGCCGGCCTCTCTCAGATGAGAACGGCAGAGGAAGTCGCAAAGCTGCGCGGGATCAGCGTCGAGCAGCTGAGATAGGAGGGCAATAGCATGCAGTTAAAAGTAAAGCTCGTAAAGAGCACCATCGGTTGCCCAAAAGATCAGAGAGATACTGTCCGGGCGCTGGGTTTGCGCAAGCTTGGCCAGGAAGTGATCAAGGAAGATAACGCTCCCATCAGAGGCCAGATTTTCAAAGTCAAGCATCTGGTCAGCGTCGAAGAAGTTTAGGAGGGCAGAAGCGATGAAATTACATGAATTAGCGCCTGCCAAAGGCTCGAAGAAGGCGGCAGTCCGCGTAGGCCGCGGAAACGGTTCCGGCTGCGGCAAAACTTCCGGCCGGGGCCAGAAGGGCCAGTGGGCAAGAAGCGGCGGCGGCGTTCGCCCCGGCTTTGAGGGCGGCCAGATGCCCATCACAAGAAGAATCCCAAAAAGAGGATTCAAGAATATCTTTGCAAAAGTGTATACCACAATCAATGTGGGAGATCTGAGCGCTTTTGATGAAGGCACTGTGATTACGGCGGAGCTGCTCAAGGATACTGGCTTTATCAGCAAGGTGAATGATGGCATCAAGATTCTTGGCCAGGGAGAACTCAATAAGAAGCTGACGGTTAAAGCTGTGAAATTCACGGCTTCCGCGAAGGAGAAGATCGAGGCTGCTGGCGGCACTGCAGAGGAGATATACTAATGTTTAGAACCTTGGGAAATGCCTGGAAGGTTGCAGATATCAGGAAAAAAATCCTTTATACTTTGCTCATGCTTCTCATCTACCGGGTTGGCATTGTCATTCCGGCACCGGGCGTGAATGTAGCGTATATTGCGGAACAGGTCAATAACTTTACGGCCCTCGGCTTTCTCAATATGCTTTCTGGCGGTGGCCTTGAAAGTATGTCTATCTTTGCGCTTGGCATTTCTCCCTATCTGAACGCCTCTATCATCATGAACCTGCTCACAGTGGCAATTCCTGCCCTGGAGCGCATGGCCAAAGAAGAAGAGAACGGGCGCAAGAAAATTTCCATCATTACAAGGTTTGTCTCCATCGGTCTGGCCATTATTCAGGCTGTGGGCATCCTTCTTGGCATGGGCGCCAATGCGGTGCAGTCCACAGATGCATTTAACTATATCACCATCGTGCTCTGCCTGACGGCAGGTACAGCCTTTATCATGTGGCTTGGAGAATGCATCAATAAAAATGGAATTGGAAACGGCATTTCGCTCATCATCTTTGTGGGCATTGTGGCAGATTTGCCAAGCCAGGTCATCGGTCTGTTCTCCAATGTCTTCTCTGGGGCGACAAGCGTGTGGGTGCTGGTTGGATATGTTCTGTTTGCGGCCATCACCATCACGGCTATCACCTTTGTGGATATGGGCGAGCGCAGAATTTCTGTCCAGTATGCAAAGCGCGTGGTGGGAAGAAAGATGTATGGCGGCCAGTCCACCTTTATTCCGATGAAGGTCAACCAGTCTGGCGTTATGCCGCTGATCTTCGCAATGACATTTGTTCAGTTCCCGGGCATGATCGCCCAGTTCTGGCCGAATAGCGGCTTCTATCAGTGGTATACGGAATTTTTGGGAACGGGCAGCTGGCTTTATGCCATTATCTACGCCCTGCTCATCATGTTCTTTACATACTTCTATTCCCAGATTGCGTTTAACCCCGTGGATGTTTCCAAGAATATGCAGCAATACGGCGGCTTTATCCCGGGCATTCGCCCTGGAAAGCCCACTTCGGATTATCTTGCCAGCATTCTTTCCCGGCTGACGCTGTTTGGCGCGGTGTTCCTTGCGCTTGTGGCCGCTGTGCCCACGCTGTTCAGCACGATGCTCGGCTCCACCTCTGTCTTCGGTGCGACAAGCCTGCTCATCATGGTAAGCGTGGCACTGGAAACAGCTAAAACACTGGAGGCGCAGATGATGATGCGCCATTATAAGGGCTTCTTGAAATAGGGAAGGAGCGGAAAATGAATGTCATTTTGCTTGGCCCTCCCGGAGCCGGAAAAGGCACGGTAGCAGCCAGAATTAAAGAAGATTTCGGGTTTTTGCACCTCTCTACCGGGGATATGCTGCGCGCGGAGATGAAGAGCGGAACAGAGCTCGGCAATATGGCCAAAAGCTATATCGACCAGGGCAAGCTTGTGCCTGATGATGTCATTATCGGCATGGTGAAAAATCGCCTGGAAAGCGCGCAGGGAGGCATCCTGTTTGATGGATTCCCGCGCACAGTGCAGCAGGCTCAGGCGCTTTCGGAAATCGCAAAGATAGATGCCGTCATTAACCTGGATACGACGGTGGATGTCGTCGTGGGGCGCATCTGCTCCCGCAGACTGTGCAGGGATTGCGGAGCAGTGTATAGCACAGCCTGGTATGACGGCGACACCTGCGAAAAGTGTGGCGGCCCCCTCTATATCCGGGACGACGATACCGAAGAGACGGTTGTCAAGCGCTTCTCTGTTTATCAGGAGCAGACGGCTCCGCTTGTGGAGCACTATGAGAACAAAGGCTGCCTGTATACCATCGATGCAAATGGCACGCCGAATGAAGTGGCAGATAAAATCCGCAAAACGCTGGAAGGGCTTCTGGCATGATCATCCTAAAATCCGCAAAGGAAATTGAAAAGATGCGGCAGGCGGGCAGAGTTGCTGCCCAGGCGATGGAAAAAGTGCTTGCGGCAGTTCGCCCGGGGATCACCACAGGCGAGCTGGACCGCATTGCCTTTGATTACATTATAGGGGCGGGAGCGACGCCATCCTTTAAAGGATATGGCGGCTTTCCCGGCTCTATCTGTGCATCTGTAAACGAGCAGGTGGTGCATGGCATCCCCGGTCATAGGCGGCTAAGGGAAGGGGATATTATAAGCATCGACCTTGGCGCATGCCTTCACGGCTTCCATTCGGATATGGCAAGGACAGTGGGCGTGGGGGAAATCGCGCCGGAAGTGCAGCGGCTGATCGATGTCACAAAAGAGAGCTTTTATCGCGGCATTGCCCAGGCAATTGCCGGCAATCGAATTTACCACATCAGCAAGGCCATAGAGGATTACGCTTTGGAAAACGGTGTTGGTGTCGTAAAAGAGCTGATTGGGCATGGCGTTGGGCAAAACCTGCACGAAGCGCCGGATGTTCCCAACTTTGTCGGCCGGTTTAAGGGCCCGGTGCTGCGCGCCGGAATGACGATTGCGGTAGAACCCATGCTGAATATGGGCACAGCGGAAGTTTTTGAGGCGGACGATGGCTGGACGGTCAGCACGGTGGATGGAAAGCCTTCTGCTCACTATGAAAACACCATTGCCATTCTGCCCGAGGGTCCATGCGAAATCCTCACGGCGGCTGAGTGAGGGAAGGCATGAAGGAAATTGAAGTAGGAAGCATTTGTCTCGCTCGCGCCGGGCGGGACAAGGGCAAGTATTTTATAGTATCGGAGGTTTTGGAGGGCGGATATGTCTACATCGTAGATGGGAAAACCCGCAAGCTTTCCAAACCCAAGCGGAAAAAGAGAATGCACTTGCGCCCTGCCGGAGCGGCGCCCGGGGAACTTGTCCAGGCGCTGAAAGCGGGCATTGCCCAGGACGCCCGGGTGCGGGAGGCTTTGGCAACAGTAAAGGAGAGTTGAGCTTGTCAAAAGTTGATGTGATTGAAGTACAGGGCATCGTGAGGGAGACATACCCCAATGCGTCGTTTGAAGTGGAGCTGGATAACGGCCATAAAGTGCTGGCCCATATCTCTGGAAAACTGCGCATGAACTATATTCGCATCCTTCCGGGAGATAGAGTCACAGTGGAGCTTTCCCCTTACGACCTTTCCAGAGGAAGAATCACCTGGAGAGGAAAAAACTAGCTGTTTTTTAGCTCCAAGCTTGTAAAAGGGCGAAAAAAGGCATCTTTTTTGCGATAAACAGGGGAAAAAGCATTGCAATTTCCCAAAATAACAGATAAAATATAAGGTGCGCCTATGCCAAAAAAATGGCGCATTAGAGAAAGCGGGATGCCCTAAGAGTTCTCTTAGGATAAGCACCCTCTTGTCATCTCTAAAAAAGAGGAGGTAGAAACATGAAAGTCAGGCCGTCTGTGAAGCCGATGTGCGAAAAGTGCAGGGTCATTAAGCGCCACGGAAAGGTTATGGTTATCTGCTCGAATGCGAAGCATAAGCAGAGACAGGGCTAATTATTATTTTTGATAAGAAGTGCTGCAATGTTAACGCAGCGGCTGTACAGGCCTTACCCGCCTGTATTGCGTATACATGCTCACCTTATTATAAATATTATCTTAACGATGAACCGGAGGTAAAAGGTTAAATGGCACGTGTTGCTGGAGTAGACTTACCCAGAGATAAGCGCATTGAAATCGGCCTTACATATGTCTATGGTATTGGGCTGAAAACCTCGCAGAAAATCCTCGCCGCCACCGGGGTTGATCCGGATATTCGGGTGAGAGATCTTTCCGAGGATGATGCTGCAAAAATTAGGGAATATGTCGATAAGAACTGCCATGTAGAGGGCGATCTCAAAAGAGAAGTCAGCCTGAATATTAAGCGGCTTATGGAAATTGGGTGCTACCGTGGTGTCCGCCACAGAAGAGGTCTTCCCGTGCGCGGGCAGAGGACGAAAACCAACGCTCGCACAAGAAAAGGCCCCAAGAAGACAGTAGCGGGCAAGAAGAAGTAAGGGGGAGAATGCAATGGCAAAAGCAGTTACAGGCAGAAGGCGCAGAGAAAAGAAAAATATTGAGCGCGGCCAGGCACATATCCGCTCTTCCTTTAACAATACGATTGTGACGATGTCGGATATGCAGGGAAATGCGCTTTCCCAATCCAGCTCGGGAGCTCTTGGCTTCCGTGGTTCCAGAAAGTCCACGCCCTTTGCGGCGCAGATGGCTGCTGAAACGGCGGCCCGGGCTGCCATGGAGCATGGCCTTAAAACAGTAGAAGTATATGTGCGTGGCCCTGGTTCGGGCAGAGAAGCGGCAATCCGCGCGCTTCAGACGGCCGGCCTCGAAGTTACGCTGATCAAGGATGTCACGCCCATTCCGCATAACGGCTGCCGTCCGCCCAAGCGCAGAAGGGTTTAAAGGAGGTATATTATTATGGCAAGATACACAGGTCCGGTATGCCGCCTTTGCCGCAGGGAAGGCAGCAAACTGTTCCTTAAAGGGGATAGATGCTTCTCTGAGAAGTGTGCGTTTACAAAGCGCCCGGTTGCTCCGGGACAGCATGGCCCGAGCAGAAAGAAAGCTTCTGAATATGGCGTGCAGTTAAGAGAGAAGCAGAAGGTAAAAAGAGCTTATGGCATGAGTGAAAAGCAGTTCCGCAGCTACTTTGAGCTGGCTGCAAAGCAGAGAGGCGTCACAGGCGCATATATGCTCATGCTGCTGGAGCTCCGCCTGGATAATGTGGTTTACCGCATGGGCGTAGGCGATTCCCGTGCGCAGGCTCGTCAGTTTGTCATGCATGGCCATATCACGGTCAATGGCAAGAAGGTGGATATCCCTTCCTATCGAGTGAGCGTGGGCGATGTTGTCGCCGTCAAGGCAAAGAGCGCCGGAACAGAGCGCTTTAAGCAGATTTCGGAACAGGCTTCCCGGCCGGTTCCAAAGTGGCTCTCTGTTGCAGAGGGCGGCCTTTCTGCAAGCGTTGTGGCGCTGCCCGAGAGAGAGGATATGGACTTAACTATTGAGGAGCACTTGATCGTCGAGCTGTATTCTAGATAACATTGGTCCGAACCGCAATAACTTGAAGGAGGGTTTTCGTACATGTTGGAAATTGAAAAGCCGAAGATCGAATGCACTGAGCACAACGCTGACAGAAGCTATGCGAGATTCGTGATGGAGCCCCTTGAGCGGGGGTTCGGAACAACACTTGGCAACTCTCTTAGAAGAGTTCTGCTCTCTTGCCTTCCTGGCGTAGCGGTGACAAAAATCAAGATCGATGGAGTATTGCACGAATTCTCCACAATTCCCGGCGTACGGGAGGATGTGACGAGCATCGTGCTGAACCTGAAGGGACTACGCGCAAAGCTATATTCCGATGAGCCCAAGACGCTGACGCTGGATGTCACAGGGCCGAAGGAAGTGACGGCTGCGGATATTTCTCCGGATTCGGATGTGGAAATTGTAAACCCAAGGCTGCATATCGCAACGCTGGATGACAATGCCACGCTCACCATGGAGATCACGCTTTCCCATGGCAGGGGCTATGTCCTTGCGGATAAGAATAAAGAGCCGGATATGCCTATCGGTGTTATCCCGATGGATTCTCTCTATACCCCTGTGACGAAGGCAAACTTCACGGTAGAAAATACCCGTGTCGGCCAGATAACGGATTTTGATAAGCTGACGCTGGATGTCTGGACGGATGGCTCTATCCCGGCAGATGAAGCAGTTTCCTTCGCCGCAAAGATTTTGACAGAGTACCTGGGCCAGTTTGTTGGGCTGGCGGATAATGTGGGCAATGTTGAGATCATGGTGGCAAAAGAGGATGCGAAGAAAGAGAAGATTCTGGAAATCACCATCGAGGAGTTGGATTTGTCCGTGCGCTCATATAACTGCCTAAAGCGCGCAGGCATCAATACGATAGAAGAGCTCATCAAGAAGAACGAAGAAGAAATGATGAAGGTGCGAAACCTGGGCCGGAAATCGCTGGAAGAAGTACAGCAGAAGCTGGCGGCATTGGGGCTCAGCCTTCGTCAGGATGATTAA
Source organism: uncultured Eubacteriales bacterium (assembly GCA_900554725.1). Taxonomy (GTDB): domain Bacteria; phylum Bacillota; class Clostridia; order Christensenellales; family Christensenellaceae; genus QANA01. The sequence continues at coordinate 1,292 of USII01000006.1, read as the reverse complement.
TCTGTAGCTAGGAGGCACACGAAGGTGGCAAATTATACCAAGTTAAACATGGCCTCGGGCCCAAGAAAGGCTGTTCTCCGCAATCAAGTGACTGCCCTTCTTTGGAATGGCAGAATCGAAACGACAAAGGCCAAAGCCAAGGAAGTCCAGAAGATCGCTGAGCGGATGATCACAAAGGCCATGAAGCAGTATAAAAATACGGTAACTGTCACAAAGTCTGTCAAGGACGACAAGGGCAATGTGATAGAAAAGGAGTTTATCAACGACGCTCCTGAAAAACTGGCAGTAAGGCGCCAGATGATGGCTTATCTTTATAATGTGAAGCCGGAAAAGCTGGAAAAAGAGAGCAAATATAAATACAACCAGCGCACAGGTGATGTGCATTATCCCGTTGTAGAAAAAGTATTTCGGGAGATTGCTCCCAAATATGCGGCCAGGGCGGAATCCCTGGGCCAGGGCGGCGGCTATACCCGCATTGTAAAAATGGGGCCAAGGCGCGGCGATGCAGCGGAAATGGTAATTCTTGAGCTGGTCTAATTGCCAGAAAAGGGCTTTGGGGGCGGAGGCACTCAAAGCCCCTTTTTTCTATATTGGCAAAAAGGAAAGGCCGGGCTGGAAAGGCGGGAATAGAATGGAAAATATTTTAGAGGCAGAAGCGCTGAAATTTGCCTATATCTCTGAAGATGAGACATACCATTTTGCCCTCAATGGGATAGATCTGGAAATCAAAGAGGGGGAGTTTGTCGTCATTCTTGGGCACAACGGCAGCGGGAAATCCACCTTCCTCAAGACCATTTACCGCGCGCTGAAGCCCTCGGGCGGCAGCGTGTGGCTGGACGGCAGGCCCATGGATCAGGTCTCCCTGCGGGAATCGGCCAGGATGCTGGGCGTCATGACCCAGATGAGCACACTCAACTTTGACTTCCGCGTGGAGGAGGTCGTACTGATGGGGCGCACGCCCCATAAAAAACTCATGGAACAGGACGGAGCCGAGGATTACCGCCTGGCCCACGAAGCCCTGGAGAAAACCGGCATGGCAGAGTATGCCGACCGGAAATTCAACACGCTCTCCGGAGGTGAGCGCCAGCGGGTGCTGATGGCCCGCGCGCTCACCCAGCAGCCCAGGGCCATGATCCTGGATGAGCCCACCAACCACTTGGATATCCAGTACCAGCTCCAGCTTCTGCAGACCGTGCGCGCCCTGGACATCGAGATCTTCGCCGCCATGCACGATCTGAACCTGGCCCTCGCGTACTGCGACAAGATCTATGTCATGAGCCAGGGCCACATCG
>USII01000005.1 GCA_900554725.1 uncultured Eubacteriales bacterium | reverse complement strand
CAGCGGCGCCACCGAAACCGTCACCATCTTTTTGGAGGCCGCCAGATACGGATTTTCCACGGTATCTGTGCTGATAAGCATCTCTATCGGGCTTTCATCGATGCGTTTTACGCCCTTTTCGCGCAGCATGTTATGCCCAAGGCAGGCCAGAATGCGCTTTGCTCCCTTCTGTTTGAGCACCTTTGCGATATCCGCAAGCGTGCCGCCGGAGATGGTAAAATCGTCCACAATCATGCAGTCTTTGCCTTCCACATTGCCGATCAGCTCCAAAATTTCGGCCTTCTCGTCGTGGGCGACACGGGTTTTATCCCCAATGGCCACGGGCGTGCCCAGGTAATCGGCATATTTGCGGGCAGTTTTTGCAAAGCCGGCATCCGGAGAGATGACCACAAGGTTTTCCGAAAGGCCCATACCCTTTACCACCTCGCACAAAATGGGCAGGGAGTAGAGATGATCCATTGGAATCCGGAAAAAGCCCTGAACCTGCGGGCTGTGCAAATCCATGGTAATGACGCGGTCTGCCCCGGCAGTTTCGATGCAATCCGCGCAGACTCTCGCGCGGATAGAGACGCGGGGTTCATCTTTCTTATCCCCTTTGGCATATCCAAAATATGGGATGATCACGGTGATAGAGCTTGCGCTGGCGCGCTTGAAGGCATCGATCCAAAAGAGGATTTCCACCAGCTCGTTATTTGGGTCAAGCCCGATGGGCTGAATCAGATAGACATCGTGATCGCGGACTGTCTCCTGTATGCGAACGAAGATATTGCCATCCGAAAAGTGGATCACTTCGCTCTTTCCAAGGTCTGTCCCCAGATATTTGCACATTTTTTTTGCAAAAGCGCCGCCCGTGCTTCCGGCAAATATCTTGATAATATTTCCCTGTTCAGAATGCATTTTCTACCCCTTTATACCGCAAAAATTTCTGCGTATTTCGCTCTTTTACATATATTATATAGTAACACAACGATCCCGCTACTTCAACCGCTTTTGCTCATTTAAATAAAATTTGCAGGCAGTCTGAAAGCTCTTCATCGCCTCTCTGTTCCTTGCCCACAAATGTGCTGGGGCGGAACGAGCCGTGGGCATCGCTGCCCTGGCTGATAAACAGGCCGCGCTGCCGCCCCTGCTGCATGTAGTAGGCGCACTCCTCGTCGCTATGCATGGGATAGAACGCCTCGATGCCATCCAGCCCCTCTGCCACAAGCCGATCCAGCATGGCGGGAAAATCCTGCGCCAGGGCAAGCTTTGGGTGCGCCCAAACCGCCTTGCCCCCGGCTTCGTGGATGAGGCAGATGGCCTCCTCCTCGCTCAGGCGGTAGCGCTCTACAAACCCCGCTCCGCCCCGGTTTAGAAATCTTTGAAAGGCATCTGGGATATCCCGGGCATATCCCGCTTCCACCAGCGCCGCCGCAATATGCGGCCGGCCAATCAGATCTCCCCCGGCGTGTGCTCGAATGCGCTCCAGGCTGATGCGGTATCCCGCCCGGCAGAGCTTTTCCGCCATCTCCTGCACCCGCGTTTCCCGCTTTTGTGCCAATACGCGGCATTCCCTGGCAAACCGGCTGTGCCCTAAATCCACCCCGTAGCCCAGGATGTGCAGCTCCCCCTCATACTGAACAGAAAATTCCACTCCCGATACAGCGCGGATGCCCAGCTGCTCCGCCCTGGCCATAAATTCCTCCACCCCGGCAACGCAATCATGATCCGTTAGCGCGGCATAACAAAGGCCGGCCTTCTGGCATTCTTCCGCCATTTGCGAAGGAGTCATCGTACCATCTGAGGCTGTGGAATGCATATGCAAATCCGCCTTCATTTTCTCTTCCTTTCCAAAAAACCTCTCCCGGGCAGGGCAGAAGCCGCCCGCCCAGGCAGCCCTATTATACACGCGGCCGCAAAAAAAGAAAAGCCCATTGCTATTTTGCCGCTGCGCTTTTTGGGCGCGCCTTGACGCGGGTTTTCCCCCGCCGTATACTTATTGTAGAAAAGCAATTTTCCCGGAGGCTCCCATGCCAAATAAATCCACCAAAAATATTTTATGCTTTGGATACCTCTGCATTTTCTGCGCAGCGGCTTCGCTTGCCCTCTCCATTCCGACGCTCCATATCCCAGAAAACCGCTATTCCTTTGCCTGCGTTTTCTGCGCCGTGCTCTTTGGAGGGCTTACCGCCCTTTCCGGGCACATGGGGCGGGATTTTCGGCGCCTGCAGGGGGCCTGCCTGGTGATAGGCGGCGCGATTTGGGTGGCATTTTCCATCCGCCCTGCTTTTATTTGGCTTTCGGCATTTTTTGGCCCGATGATGACGCTGGCCGGCCTTTCCCTTTTCTTTTTTAAAAGCCGGGCATTTACCGGCTATCTGGGGCTCGTTTACAGTGTCGTTTGCGCCCTGATGCTCATGATGAGCGGAATTGGCCTATATGTTGCCAGAAAAACGCCCTTTTCAGAGCTGAGCTATCTGCTGCAAAGCTTTCTGGCCTTCTGCGCCTTCTGTTCCTGCGGCATCGTCTGTTTTTTGGAATCCCGCCGCCAGCGGAGCTGATATCAAAACAGCTGAGCTTTCCCGTTCATCAATATCATTTGGAGGTAGCTTATGAAAAAGATTGGGTTTATCGGCATTGGCGTTATGGGCGCGCCCATGGCTGGACATCTTTTAAAGGCCGGCTACAGTGTAGCCGTCTACGCCCGGCGCAAAGAGGCGGCAGACGCACTGGTTTCCCAGGGCGCAGAGTTTTGCAGCAGCATCGCCCAGTGCGCCAAGGGGCGGGATGCCGTCATCACAATGGTGGGCTTTCCAAAGGATGTGGAGGAAGTCTATTTTGGCGAGCAGGGCATTTTGCAAAACGCCTCCACAGGCACAATCCTCATCGATATGACGACAACCAGCCCGCGCCTCTCGCTGCGCATCGCACAGGCCGCCGCAAAAAAGGGCCTCTGCGCGCTGGATGCGCCCGTCTCGGGCGGGGATGTGGGCGCGCGGCAGGCGACGCTCTCCATCATGGTAGGAGGAGACCCCGCCGTCTGCCAAGCCTGCCTTCCTCTATTTCAGGCCATGGGCAAACAGGTGGTATATGAAGGGCCGGCAGGCAGCGGCCAGCACACCAAGATGGCCAATCAGATTGCGCTGGGCGGCGCGATCGCAGGAGTCTGCGAGGCGCTGGCCTATGGCAAGCGCGCCGGGCTGGATCTTCCCACCATGCTGCAATCCATCAGTGCCGGCGCAGCTGGCAGCTGGCAGATGAGCAACATGGCGCCCCGCATGCTCGCCTCGGATTTTGCTCCCGGCTTTTTTATCAAGCACTATATCAAGGATATGGATATTGCCCTGCAGGAAGCAGAAGGCTTTGGCCTGCATATGCAGGTGCTGGAAGAAGTGCGCAAAATGTATGCTGCCCTGGCCCAGGAGGGGAAGGAAAATCTGGGTACGCAGGCCCTCTACCAGTATTATGAGCAGCAGGAAAAATGAGCATGGTTCCTCTGGATGCAGGTGCCACAATCCGCCCGGCGGTGCAGCAGGATGCCTCGCGGCTGGCGGAAATCCTCGTCTTTTCCAAGCGCATGGCCTACCGGGATATTTTTCAGGACGACTACGGCTCCTTTGTCGCCCTTCAGGTGCTTCCGCTGGCCCAGCAGTTTCTTTGCAGGCAAAACCTTGCGGGGTTTTTTGTCTATGAGGAAGCGGGTATTTTGAAGGGGCTGGCGCGCTGGAAAGAGCCCAAATCGGGCGTTGCAGAGCTGCTCTTATTGTATGTCGACCCGTTTTTTCAAAGGTCGGGCATTGGCAGCGCCCTGCTTTTGAAATTTTTGCAGGCAGCGCGGCAGGCAGGGGCTGCCTGGGCAAAGCTCTGGGTGCTGGAAAAAAATCCGGCTGCCCGCCGCTTTTACGAAAAGGCGGGGTTTTCCCCCACCGGGGCCGCCAAAAGGGAAGAAGGGTATTCGGTTTTTCAGCTGGAATACCAAAGAGCGCTCTAAAAAGAGCCGGAATCAGGATTCCGGCTCTTTTTCTTCTTTTTGCACCTGGGCACGGCGCTTTCTCTGCAGAGAAGAGCGTATGAGAAAAACAGCACTTACTGCCAACATGCCTGCCAGGCACGCTCCTGCCCAAAAGAGAGAATGCAGCACCTCCCCGGCAAAGCCTTCTGGCCGCACTTCCACCAGCACATTGCAGAACACCTGGCTGTAATTGGCGGTATCCTGCGGCGTATAGCAGGCGATATACTCCTTCTCTCCCAGCCAGAGCACGGCATCCGGTTCCTGCCAGCTCCAGCCATCCGGCAGAGGGATATCCTCCAGTTTCGCCCCTTTTTCAAAATCCCGGGCGGAAATGGCCGGAGCCTCCACCTTTGGCTCTGCCTTTGCCACCACAAGGGGCACCCGGCAGCGGATAGTGCCCGAACGGGCGTCCCACCCTGGCTGAGCGGAATAGTCGTAGTTATCCGTATCCCTGGGCGTATAGATGGCATCATAGCCCTCGTTGCCCACAGAGGGCACCTGAGCGCCATCTTCCCACGCCCAGCCTTCTGGCAGCGCAATCTGCGAAAGGTTGACAGAAGGGTCATATTCCACTGGCTCCAGCAGCGGGACAGATACCTCCCCCTCGCCCTTTTGCATTTCCACCTGCACGCGGCGCACCACGGCGCCCCGGGCTTCATCCCACCCTGCCAATCCGGAATAATCGTAATTGACGGTATCGCTCGGATAGTAGGCCATATCGAAACTATGGCCATTCTGCGCCCATTCCAGAACGAGCGCGCTGTTTATAAAGGCATATTCCCCGCTCTCTTTTGGGCGGGCAAACCGCGCCTGGGCAAGGGGCTTACCATAGCGGATGTTCGCCCGCTCGGGGAAGGCGATTTCCTCTGCCGCGGCTGGCTCCACCCGCAGGGCGACTCTACCCGTAAGCCTGCTTTCGCCATCACTGTTCCAGCTGTAGTTTGCTGCGGAATTGGGAATAAAATCCACAAGCAGCATGGCGCCCGTATCCGAAACATCCGGGCGGGAAGAGAGGTTTTCCTCTGCGCTCAGCACAAACCTGCCCGCGCCCTCTCCGCCTATAAACCTGCCTTCCTGCAGCGTCTGCCCATAGGTTACGATCATCTCATCGGGGAAACGCACGCCCGTGCCAGCATAGCCATCTGACAAGGCGATAACGGAGGCCTGCTCCAGGGCGCTCTTTTGATAGAGCGCCAGCGCCGGGGATTCCCCATCCTGGCACTCCTGCCCAGGAAGGCCGACGCTATTTAGAGATGCGAGAAAGCTGCTTCGGCTATCATCACTTGCAAAGGCCGCTCGCAGGGGCGCTTCCACTTCCGCCAATGCAGCCGCAGGAAAAAGAGCGCAGCAAAGCAGAGCGCAAAGCGCCAAGCAAAGCTTTTTTCCCCTGCCCAAGTTTTCTCTCACTTTGCTTTTCACCCTCTCTTTCTTCGTTCTTTTATTTTATCCACCCCACCCTGGAAAAACAAGCACCTTTGCCAGCAGAATGTATCCGCCGCGTTTCCCGGTTGTAACAATTCATAAAAAACGGCACAGCCTGCCTGGCCGTGCCGTTTATGCCTATTAAAAGGAAAAGCCCCATGTATCCACCATTTTATAGCCCATATAGCCAAGGCCCATGCCAAGCACGGCGCCTGCCAGCACATCCGAGGGATAGTGTACATACAAATAGATTCTGGAAAAGGCGATGAGCGCCGCCAGCACCAGCGCCGCGCTGCCCAGTTCCCGCTCCGCCAGAAAGAGCGAGGTGGCTGCGGCAAAGGATGTAAGGGTATGCCCGGAAGGGAAGGAAGAATCCCTGGGGGCGCGCACAATGAGGTTTATCCCTGGCTTTTTGGCAAATGGGCGCGCTCTTCCAAAGAGCGGCTTAAGCAGCGCGCTGCCCACAACCAGCCCCATGAGAAGCGAGATGGCCATGGAAATGCCGGTCATGCGGTAGCGCTCCGTATAGAGGAAGGCCGCAATGGCGCAGATCCAGATAAACCCTCCGCTGCCCAGCGCGGAAATAAAGGGCATCACCAGATCCCCCGCCAGGCTGTGCAGATGCTTGCGCACATAATCTAAAATGGAAATATCCAGCTTCAACGCTTTCCCTCCAGGATATTTACTGATTTTGCTGTGAGTTCTATTATACCATGGCCCTGCCAGAACTCAATAAAAAACTGATAAACAATTTGTTTCGCGCAGCAAAAAAGAACTTCATCAAGCGGGGGCAAGCCAGAAATGCCCCGGGCCGCTCTGTTTCCAAACTCCGCCGGGCGGGCAGTTTGCGAGCGCCTCCCTCTCGGGCAGGGGCGCCCCCGGCTCCAGCGGCAACCTGGATGCCAAAAGCCTTCGCGTATAGGGATGCAGCGGGCGGCAAAAAAGCGATTCTCCCGGCCCCAGTTCCACCAGCCTGCCCTGCCAGAGCACGCCGATGCGGCTGCAAACCTGGCGCACCAGGGCGAGATCGTGGGCAATTAGCAAGCAGCCCACGCCCCTTTCTTTGCGCAGTTTTTCAAAGAGCGCCATAATCTGCGCCTGCACAGGGGCATCCAGCGAGGAGACTGGCTCATCCGCCACCAGATAATCCGGCTCCATGGCCAGCGCCCGGGCGATGACAACGCGCTGCCTCTGGCCCCCGGAAAGCTCTTTAGGAAAGCGGGCCAGGTGCTGCGCGCCCAGGCCCACCGCGCCCAAAAGCTCCTCTGCCTTTTTCTCCCGCGCCGCTCTGCCCCCGCCAAAGCGCCCAAGCTTCAGCGCTTCCATCAGGCTTTTTTCCACAGTAAGGCGAGGGGAGAGGCTGGCTGCCGCGCTTTGAAAAACCACCTGGGTTTTTTGCCGCCAGAGCCGCCGTTCCGCCCGGCAAAGGCGCGCCGTCTCCTTTCCCTGGTAGAAAAGCTGCCCAGAGGCTGTGCATGCCCCTGCAACGCAGCGCCCGAGCGTCGTCTTCCCCGAGCCGGATTCTCCCACCAGCCCGAAAGTTTCTCCAGCATAGAGGCGCAGGTTTACCCCCTTCAGTGCAAACGGCGCTCTGGGATTATAGCGAAAGGAGATATCTTTTAACTCAAAAATCGGGCTGGGCAATGCAAAATTCCTCCTCTATCCACACGCTGCCCTCCCGCACATATACGGGCGGCGCGATTTTAGGCGAGCCCGGCTGCAACAGCCAGGTGGCCGCCCAATGCGTTTTGCTCACAAAAAAGGCGGGCGGCTGCTCCTGCTGTTCCTGGGCAAGGGCGCGGCGCAAGGTCAGTGCGGCGCTCTCCGGCCCCTTTCCTTCCCGGCGAACTGCCCGGGCTCCCGGCTGCGCGGCCAAAAGCGCCCAGGTATAGGGATGCTGCGGTTGATGCAGCACTTCCTCTGCTCGGCCTTCCTCCACCAGCCTGCCTGCGCGCATCACCGCCATTCTGTCCGCCAGCTGAGCTGCCACCCCAAGATCGTGCGTGATGAGCAGCATGGCCATATGAAGCTCCCTTTTGATTTCTCTTAAAAGCCTCAGAATTTCCACCTGAACGGCGCTATCCAGGGCGGCCGTAGGCTCATCGGCAATCAGGAGGGCAGGGCGGCATGCAAGAGCTGCCGCAAGGGCCGCGCGCTGCAGCATACCTCCCGAGAGCTCGTGAGGGTATTTGGGATACACCCCCTCCCCAAGGCGCACAAGGCAAAGCAGCTGTTCCGCCCGCCGCCTGGCTTCCTTTTTTCCCATCTTTTCATGGGCGCAGGCGGCCTCTGCGATTTGCGCGCAAATGGGAAAGGCAGGATCTAGAGCAGTGCGCGGCTCCTGGAAGAGATATGCCATTTCTGCCCCGCGCACTTTTCGCATCTGCTCTTCCTTAAGGCGGCATAGCTCTCTTCCTTTTAGCCGGATGCTCCCCTCCAGCAGGCAGTTACCCGGGCACAGGCGCATCAGGCTGCGGCAGAGGGTAGTTTTCCCCGAGCCCGATTCTCCCACAATGGCCAGGGTTTCCCCCGTTTGCACGCCAAAAGAAACGCCGCTCACTGCCCAAAAAACGCCCTCTTCGGCGGGAAAGCCTACTTTGAGATTCTCCACTTCCAGAAGAGCCATGCTTCCTCCTTCCTGCACCCATGCCCCGCGCTACTGCTCCAGCTCCCATTCTGCCACATTCCAGAAAATGCCCACGCCATGGTGCCCAAGGACGGTATCTTCCGCAATGCCCTTAAGGCGCGGGGTGCTCACATAGATGGCATCCACATAGGCGAGAAAAATATAGGGCATATCCTCTGAAAGAGCCTGCTGGAACTGGGCATAGAGCTGCTTTCGCTGCTCTCTATCCTCTGTCTGCCGGGCGCTCAGCAGCAGGGAATCCACCTGTTCGTTGGAGTATCCGCTGTAATTTGCGCCTTTTTGCGTCCCAAACACTTTGTAGGTATGATCATCCGGATCAAAGGGGCTGCCCCAGCCGATGAGGTAGGCATCCTGCCCAGCCCAATCCACCTGGGCATCCACCTTTACGCAAACATCCGCCCCGATTTCCCCAAGCTGTTGTGCGCAAATGTTGCTCATATCGATGCGCACCTGATCGCCCTGGCTGTTGTGGATGCAAAACTGCAGCCTTTCGCCCTCTTTTTGATAGATGCCATCCTCCCCTTTGCTCCAGCCCGCCTGTTCCAGAAGCTGCATGGCCTTTTGGGGGTTATATTCAAACTTTTCCATCTGCTCGTTCACATAGGGGCCTTTTTGCAGCGGAGAATACGCCGCCTCCCCGCAGCCCATCAGCACCGTATCCACAATGGCCTGGCGATCGATGGCATAGCTTAGGATATTGGGCAGTTCCCGGTGCCGGCTGAAAAAATCGCCGTTAAAATTATAGAGAATGCCGCGGTAATCCGCCGTATCCATCTGGTATACCCTGTAATCCTGGCTGTTCTGCCCCTGCCGGAACATTTGTGCATCCTCCGGGGTGACCTGAGCGAGATCCAGCTCGCCGGATTGCAGCTGCAGCGCCCTGGCCTGGGTATCCTCCACAATTTTAAAGATGATCTCATCGATTTTGGGCTCGCCGCGGTGATACTGCTCGTGCTTTCTCAGGGTGATACTCTGCCCCATATCCCACTGTTCCAGGCGATAGGGCCCGGCGCCCACGGGATTTTGGTTGAAGGAATCCAGCGCAAGATCTTTTCCTTCCAGCAGATGCGCAGGCAGAATGCCGATGGTAAGATAATCTAGAAGCGCCACATTGGGCGCGGTCAGAGAGAGGATGACGGTATAATCGTCTGGCGTCTGTATTTCCAGAATATCCTCATAGTTGGAGGCGTTTTCCGAGGCGTTTTTGGGATCCATAATGGCTTGCAGCGTAAAGCGGACATCTCTGGAAGTGAGGGGATGACCATCGTGAAAATAAACATCCCTGCGCAGCTTAAAAGTATAGGTGCAATTCTCTGCATCGTATTCCCAGGTCTCGGCCACATCGGGAACAACCTCATTCTGCCCATTGTGCGCCATCAGCCCGGCAAACAGAAGCAGGTTGATTTCCCCATGCTCATAGAGGGCCGGGTTGATGGCAGTATAATCCCCGCTTCCATAGACGAGGACTTCCGCCGCCTCTTCGGAAAGGGCAGGAGCCTGCTCTTTCGCACAAGCCGCAGACCCCATGGAGAGAACCAGCGCCAACAGCAACGCCGCCGCCTTTTTTATCGCTTTTCTCATAAGTGCATTCTCCTTTTTGGCATAGCCATGCCATGATTTTGTTTTAGGGCATTTCCCACCTGCAAAAGGCTAAGCAGTGCCGTCAGAAGCACGGCGCCCGGGATGAGCACCATCCACCAATCCCCCGTGAGCAGCGCACGCTGGGAAGCTTGCAGCAGGCTTCCCCAGGAAACCGCCTCCACCGGAAGGCCAATGCCAAGAAAGCTCAGCGTGGCCTCTGAGGCGATGGCGCCTCCCATACTGCCAATCACCAAAAATGCGATGGAGGGGAACACGCCGGGCAAAAAGTGCCGGAAAAACAGGTGGAAAAAGCCCGCGCCCATGCCCTGAGCAGCTTGAATATATTCCTGGCCGCGCATCTGGAGCACTTGGCTGCGCACAAGTTTGGCTGTGGGCATCCAGCCTGTAAGGCCGATAACCAGCGAGAGGCTCAACATATTGGCCTCCCCCAGGGCAGCCTGAAGCAGAATTGCCAGCAGAATGCCGGGCAGCGAGAGCAAAAGCTCTGCGCCGCGCATGAGCAGATCGTGCAGCCAGCCAGGAGCCAGCGCCGCCGCCGCGCCATAGATACTGCCCACCAGCGCCGAAATTCCCGCCGCGCAGGCGCCGATAAACAGGGAAACCCGCCCGCCATGCAGCAGCATGGCAAAGACATCTCTGCCAAGAGCGTCTGTCCCAAGCGGGTGGGCGGCGCTGGGCGCCTGACCTGCCGCAGTGAGGTCCATATATGAAGGGTCGCCCGGGGCCAGGAGATCTGCCAGCAGGCAGAGGGCAACCAATAAAACGAGCAGGCCCAGCGAAACGATGGGAACGCGGCTGCTGGCCCTTTTCTTTGCTCTCGCCGTCCGGCGGACACCGGCAGACATCAGACGCTCATGCATGGTGCGCCTCCCTTTGCATGCGGGGATCGGCCTTTTTCTCCAAAAACTCGGCCAACAGGGCGCAAATGGCCACTACTGCCCCTGTGAGCACACAAAGCACCAGCAGCAGATTGTAATCGTGATACTGGGCGGCTTCAAAGCAGAGAGCGCCCAGGCCGGGGTAAGAAAAAACTTTTTCCACAATATAGGTTCCCCCTGCCATATGGGGCACGGCCAGGGCCGCCATGGAAAGGAGGGAAGGAAGGATGTTTCTAAGGCAGTGTTTTAGGAGGATTTTTCCCCTCCCGATGCCCTTGGCGCGCAGCATGAGCACATAATCCATGCAAAGCTCCTGCGAAAGCCGGCTGCGCACCAAATAGGCATAGTTCCAAAAATGCCCGAGGACAATCGTGCTCGCGGGCAGGATGAGATGCCGCACTCTCCCCCAAAAATCCCCGCTTTGGCCCACAGGATAGGCGCCGCCGCTTGGCAGAACCCCCAGCGCCACGCCAAATACCGCGATGAGCAGCACCGCGAGAAAAAATGTGGGGATACAGGAGAGGGCGGCGCCCACGCGGCAGAGCAGCTTATCAAAAAAGCTGCCCTCGTGTGCGGCGCACCAGATGCCCAGCGGCACGGCCAGCGCAAAAGTCAGCACAAAGGCCGTGCCTGCGAGAATCAGCGTATTCTGATATCGCCCGGCGATGACGGCCATCACATCCTGCTTATACTGAAAGGAGATGCCGAAATTTCCGCTGAGGGCGTTTTTGCACCAGATGGCAAACTGCGCCGTCAGAGGCTGATCCAGCCCCAGCATATGCTCTGCCGCCTGGCGCTGCTGCTCGTTCATGCGCTCCACGCTCTGGCCATAATAGGCCCGAAGAGGATCGCCCGGGGCCAGCCGGGAAAGAAAAAACACCAGCACGATGAGCAGCAAAAACAGCGCGAGCATCTGCGCCGCTTTTCCCACTGCCCGCCAAACGCGCATATTCCTTCCCCCTTTCCCATAAAAAAAGCATTTCCCCGCAGAGATTTCTCCGCAGAAAAATGCCTTCGTGACACTGTTGACGCGCTTCTCATTGAAATGTTCAAACAAAACTTTGGCCCTTCCTGAGCCTTTTAGACGAGGATCATTATACTGGGTGGCAGCGGGAGTGTCAAGGTTTGACAAGCCCTTTTCGCGCCGCTATAATAAAAATAGAGGGCATGCTAGGAAGACATGCCAGGCCAGGAAGGCACGCGCAGCAGCGCCTGCTTTTCGCGGCTTTTTTTATATGGCGACCGGCCTTTGCCCCGGTGCCGGTTTTCAAAGGAGCAAATATGACGCTGCAGGATTTTTTCGAGCAACACAAAAAAGCTGCCATCGCCTTTTCGGGCGGCGCAGATTCGGCATATCTTCTATATGCGGCAATGCGGTATGGCACGGATATCCGCGCCTATTATGTCAAAACCCAGTTTCAGCCCGCCTTTGAGCTGGCCGATGCGCGCAGGCTGGCCCAGGAGCTTGGGGCAAGGCTTACGGTGCTTTTCCAGGATGCGTTGGCAGATGAGCGCGTGGCCGAAAACCCAAAGGATCGCTGTTATCACTGCAAGCGCGCCCTTTTTGACGGCATTTTACGCGCTGCCGCCCAGGATGGCTATGCGCTGATTTTAGACGGCACAAATGCTTCCGATGATGCCCTGGATCGCCCGGGCATTCGGGCGCTCAGGGAGATGGGCGTTCGCTCCCCCTTAAGGGAATGCGGCCTTTCAAAAGGCGAAATACGCCGCCTTTCCAAGGAGGCCGGGCTTTTTACCTGGGATAAACCGGCGTATGCCTGCCTGGCGACGCGCATTCCCACGGGCCAGCCCATCACCCAGGAGCTGCTTTCGCGCATCGAAAGCGCAGAGGACGCCCTTTTTGCCCTGGGCTTTACGGATTTTCGCGTGCGGGTTTTCCACGGCTGCGCGCGCCTGCAGCTTCCCATCTCCCAGATGGGGCGGGCTGTAGAGCAGCGGGAGCGCATTCTGGCCGCGCTGGGCGGATTGTTTGAAGGAGTATTTTTGGATTTTGACGGCGGGCGCGGTTAACCCCCCACCATGATTAGGATAGCGCGGCCCTTTGGCCGGCAGAAAGGAAGGCATATGCAAAAAGAGCAGCTTCTTTCCCTGCTGGAGCAGGTGAGGGAAGGCAAAATCGCGCCGCAGGAGGCGGCAGAAAAGCTGAAACTGGCACCCTTTGAGGATTTGGGCTATGCAAAAATCGACCATCACCGGGCGCTGCGCCAGGGCGCGGCAGAGGTCATCTACGGGCGCAGCAAGACGCCCGAGCAGATTCTCGGCATCGCCAAGGCCATGATAGAGGCGGGCAACAGCAATATTCTCATCACGCGCATGTCCCAGGAGGCGGCAGAGCTTGTGGAGCAGGAAATCCCCCTTCGCTATCACCCCATCGCGCAGGTGGGCATTGCGGCGCCAAAAAAGCAGGCGCTGCGGGGCGAGATTGTGGTCGCTTCGGGCGGCACCAGCGATATGGCTGTCTGCGAGGAAGCGGCGCTTACTGCCGAAACGCTGGGCAACCATGTCACCCGGCTTTACGATGTGGGCGTGGCGGGGCTGCACCGTCTGCTTTCGCACCTCCCTGCTCTTTCCAGAGCGCGGGTGGTCATTGCCGTTGCGGGCATGGAGGGGGCTCTGGCCAGCGTAATTGGCGGGCTGGTGGCATGCCCTGTCATTGCCGTTCCCACCAGCGTGGGCTATGGCGCCAATTTCGGGGGGCTTTCCGCGCTGCTCTCCATGCTCAATTCCTGCGCAAGCGGGTGCAGCGTCGTCAATATCGACAACGGCTTTGGCGCAGGTTTCCTGGCCAGCCGCATCAACCAGATGGAGGGAATTCAATGAAAACACTATATTTGCAGTGCGCCATGGGTGCGGCGGGGGATATGCTCATGGCCGCGCTCTACGAGCTTTTGGATGAGGACGGCCGCAGCGCCTTTTTAAAGGAGATCAACGGCCTTGGCATTGCGGGCGTGCAGGTTCAGGCGGTCCCCGCACAGAAATGCGGCATTTGGGGCACGCATATGCGGGTGCTGGTGCACGGCCAGGAGGAGCACTCTGCGGATGTTGCCGCCCACGATTGCGGCGAGCATACTCATTCCCACGACTGCGACGGCCATACCCATTCTCACGACTGCGATGGCCATACCCATTCTCACGACTGCGACGGCCATACCCATTCCCACGACTGCGATGGCCATACCCATTCTCACGACTGCGATGGCCATACCCATTCTCACGACTGCGACGGCCATACCCATTCTCACGACTGCGATGGCCATGCCCATTCCCACAGCCATTCCAGCCTGGCGGATATTTCCCATCTCATCTCCCATCTTCCCGTATCCCAAAAGGTGCGCCGGGATGCCCAGGCCGTCTATGGGCTCATCGCAGAGGCGGAATCCCACGCCCACGGCCAGCCCGTAAGCGAAATTCACTTTCACGAGGTAGGCGCGCTGGATGCTGTGCTGGATGTCCTTGGCGTGTGCCTGCTCATGGAGCGCATTGGCGCCCAGAAGGTGCTGGCCTCTCCCGTGCATGTGGGCAGCGGGCAGGTGCGCTGTGCCCACGGGGTTTTGCCCGTCCCCGCGCCGGCGACTGCCCATATTCTGCGCGGCGTGCCCATCTATGGTGGGCAGGTGCAGGGCGAGCTCTGCACCCCAACAGGCGCAGCGCTTTTAAAGCACTTTTCCCAGGGATTCTGCCCCATGCCCGCCCTCAGCGTTTGCGCCATCGGCTACGGCATGGGCACCAAGGATTTTGATGCTGCCAACTGTGTGCGCGCCTTTTTAGGGGAAGAAGGCGCCGGTGAAGGCGGCCCTAACGGCGAAGCGGCGCTGCTCTGCTGCAATCTGGACGATATGACGGGCGAAGCCCTGGGCTTTGCCCAGGAGGAGCTTCTAAGGCAGGGCGCGCTGGATGTCTTTACGCTGCCCATCCAGATGAAGAAGAGCCGGCCGGGCGTTCTGCTGTGCTGCATTTGCCAGGTATCCGATGCGGATGCCCTCGCCGCTGCCATTCTCAAACACACCACAACTCTGGGCGTGCGCAGGACGATTTGCCAGCGGTATGCGCTTTCCCGCAGCATAGAGGAGGTGCAAACCCCCTATGGCCCTTTGCGCATCAAGGCCGGCCATGGTTATGGCGCGGCCAAGCGCAAAATAGAATATGAAGATGCCGCCCGCATCGCCCGGGAGCAGGGCATTCCCCTGGCCAAAGTGCGGGAAATTTTGGAGAGCCTGCAAAAATAAAGGCTGCGCGCCCTGCGGCGCGGAAAATCCGGTGAGATAAAAAGATTCCATGCAGATGAGTTTTATTGGCATGGAGTCTTTTTACATTCTGTTTTTTTGCTGCCCCTCCTTCTCCCTTCCTTTATTAAGGTAGGCATCATGCGGGGAGAGGGAAATCTCGCCTACAGATGGGGCCCCTGCACGGCAGCTGCATCCTTCTGCTGCCCATAGGCGATGAGGGCATCTCCCTTCTGGACACCCAGCGTCTGTGTGAGATAAAGAGCAACGCCATCTGCCTGCGCGCATACGGCCTGCACCAGGCCGCCTTTTTCATTTCTCAGCTCGCCCAGCACTTCCCCTTTTCTCACCCGCTCTCCCGGGCACTTTTTACAGTACCAAAAGCCCGGGGCCATGGCCTGTTCATACCAGGCGCGCACAATCTCCACCGGCGGCTTTTCCGCGCATTCACCCGGCAGGATTTCCAGAAAATCCAGCATTTCGCGGATGTTTTTCTTGCAGGCGTCCACTTCCTGCCGGCTCCAGCTCCCCCGGCCGCCCCGCTCCACAAGCAGCGCAGGCACCTGGCACTTTGCAGCATAGCTATAAAGCCCATTTTCCGCCGTAGATTGCACCGCATAGCCGATGCTCAGATGCTGCACTGCTCTTCTTGCCTGGCGCTCCACCGCCTCTCCCGCCCCCACCGGTAAAAAAGCCAGCGGTTCCATGGCCTCGTTGATATCCCCGCCGTGCAAATCCAGCAGGAAATCCACCGCGCCATAGAGCTCCTGCTCCAGGGCATAGGCCATCCGCTCGGTTATGCTGCCCGATGGATTTCCGGGAAAGCAGCGATTCAGATTCTTCCCATCCTGGGGGACGACCTGCTTTGCTCCCTGGTAGAACCCCTGCGGGTTGATAAGGGGCAGAAATACGATGCCGCCCGCCAGGTTTTTGGGGTTAAGCACCTCCAAAATCTCCCGCACCGCCTGTATCCCCACAAATTCGCAGCCGTGCATGCCCGTTGTGACAGCCAGCCGCCTGCCCGGCTTTTCCCCCTCCATGGCCACAGCGCGAATGCCCTCCGCGCCGGGCACGGGAATAAAGAGCTCCCGCTTTTGCCCTCTGGGGCAAAGTTGTGAAAAATTCATTTTGCTCTCCTTTCTAGTTAGTATGCTCTAACTACATGGCAACCACCTCCCCAAAAAAGGAGGGGGCGGGGGCTTTCAAAAGGCTATTGCGCCCCCGCCTTTTTTCTTTTCATGACGGCGTTTACCAGGAGGGCCAGCAGGCGCTCCAGCACCAGGCTGCCCGCCGCCAGCGTCAGCAAAAAGGGAAGCTGGCTCATAGAGGGCAGGGAAACATGCAGCAGATCCCGGAACAGGAACACCGCCGCATAGAAACCCAGTGTCATGGTGGTAAACAGGAATACCCGCAGCTTGTTGAAGGGCCAGCAGGACTTGAACACCGCCGCCACGCCCATGAGGCCCACCAGAAGGTACATGATCGCTTCCCCCTGCGCTTCCGGGATGCCAAGAACGGGCGCCAGCGCCCAAACAAGCAGCACATCTGCCACGATAGTAAGCGCGTTGGGCAGGGCGCGCCGCATCACAGATGGAAGGAATCTCGATGTGACTTTCCTGCCATCCGGCTCGAAAGACATAAACAGCGTGGGATACCCTTCGATGGCCAGGTCTATCAGCGTAATCTGAATGGGCACAAAGGGGAAGGGGGTATTTGCCAAAATGCAGATAACGGATAGAATCGCCGAATAGATGGTCTTTACAAAGAAAATGCTGGCCACCCGGGTGATATTGTTTACAACCCTTCTCCCCTCTGCCAGCACATCAGGCAGGGATGCAAAATCCGAATCCAGCAGCACCAGCTGGGAAACCTGGCGGGCGGCATCGCTCCCCTCGCCGATGGCAATGGAACAATCCGCCTCC
>USII01000004.1 GCA_900554725.1 uncultured Eubacteriales bacterium | reverse complement strand
GTGATAGACCTGCTCATGCTGGCTGGGCTTACAAATTCCCGGGGCGAGGGCAGGCGGCTGATTGCCGGCGGCGGGATTCAGGTAAATGGGAATAAGGTGACGGATGAATTTGCCGAACTTTCCATGGCAGATCTGGAAGAGGGAGCGCTCATGATAAGAAAAGGCAAAAAAGTGTTCCACAGGATTTGCGTGCAGTAGAAAAGTTTCCCCGCCTTGCCGGCGCTGCAGGGCGAAAGGGATGGTGCGCCGGGAGGGTATCTGGTTGGAAGAGCTGAAGCAATACCGAACCATTTTAGAGCCTTGCGTCGTCGAGCAGGTGATCAAAAAATCCAAATTTTTCGGCAGGCTTTACCCTGTTGCCAGCATGGAGGAAGTGCAGGAGATCCTAGAGGGGCTGCGCAAGCAGTATTGGGATGCCAGCCACCATTGCAGCGCGGTGATCCTGGGGCAGATGCGGGAATTTACCCGGTGCAGCGACGATGGCGAGCCTCAAGGCACGGCGGGAATGCCCATGCTGGAGGCCCTGAAAGGCAGCGGGCTTACGAATATTCTCGCTGTTGTGACGCGCTATTTTGGGGGCACACTGCTTGGAACAGGCGGCCTTGTGCGCGCGTATGGCACGAGTGTTTCTCTGGCGGTGCAGGCGGCAAAAAAAGTCTGTTATCGCCCGTGCGTGGTATTTCAGCTGGTGCTGCCCTTTAAGCTTTGGGGAAAGGCAGAAGCGCAGCTTCTTAGCGCAGGTTATCGGATTGGCGATGTCTGCTATACCGATGTGGTGACGAGCACGATTTTTTCTGATTTTGGGCAGGAGGCCCGTCTCGGAAAGATGGTAAGCGAAATTTCTGCCGGAAAAGCAGCGCCGCAGGAAATTGAGCGGCGCTATCAAATTCTGGAGGAAGCATAGGCTGCCGCGCGCATAAAAAAGAGATCAAAAAATGAATATCATAAAGGAGAAGCGGAAATGAAACTGGAATTTATCAAACGCGATGTCCTGAAGGAAAAACCCAAGGACGAGAGCAAGCTGGGCTTTGGCAGGATTTTTACCGACTATATGCTCATGATGAAACGAGATGGGGAACGCGGCTGGTACTATGCGGCGATAGAGCCTTATGGCAATCTTTCCCTTTCTCCCGCGGCCACTGTGCTGCACTATTCTCAGGAAGTTTTTGAAGGGCTGAAGGCATACCGGGCGGCGGATGGCCGAGTGCTGATGTTCCGCCCGTGGGACAATGTGAAGCGCCTGGCGACTTCCGCAGAGCGCATCTGCATGGCTCCCTTTGATGAGGAATTCCTGCTCAATTCCCTCTATGAGCTTATTAAAATCGAGAAGGATTGGATTCCCACCTCCCCCGGCACATCCCTCTATATCCGCCCGACATATATCGGCGTCGATCCCTTTGTGGGCGTGCGTCCGGCAGAGGAGTACCTGCTTTATGTCATCCTCTCTCCTTCGGGCGCATACTATTCCTCTGGCCTTGCCCCGGTGGATATCTATGTGGAGAGCAAGTATGTCCGCGCGGTAAAGGGCGGAACAGGCCACCACAAGACGGGCGGAAACTATGCAGCCAGCCTGTTGGCCGGAGAAATTGCGCATAAGAAGGGGTTTGGGCAGGTTCTCTGGCTGGATGGCAAGGAGAACAGATATGTGGAAGAAGTGGGCGCGATGAATATCTTCTTTAAAATCAAGGGAGAACTTGTGACGCCCCCGCTTGCAGGCAGCATTCTGCCGGGCATCACCCGCGATTCCATCATCAAGCTGGCAAAGGATATGGGCATTCCGGTCAGCGAGCGGCGCATCGCCATCGACGAGCTGTATGAGGCCTCTAAAGATGGCTCCCTGGAGGAGATCTTTGGCGCAGGCACGGCCGCAGTCGTGAGCCCTGTGGGCAAGCTCGTTTGGCAGGATAAGGATATCGTTGCCGGCGATGGCCAGATGGGCCCGACGACAAAGCTCATGTACGATACGCTCACGGGCATCCAGTACGGCAGGCTTGAGGATAAATTCGGCTGGGTAAAGGAAATCAAGTGAGCTCCGGCTGGTTAATTATTTGTTAAAAATTTTGCCTTGAATTGACTATCCAGGGCTTTTGGTTTAGAATAATACCGTATTACTGGTATCTTTCTCGGTAATACGGTATTTTTTATTTGGTTAAAATCCCGAATGGGCATCTTATGGAGGGCAAGAATGGAGAATCGAATTTCTCTAAAAAGAGGGCTGGCTGTGCTGCTTGCGGCAGTGCTGGCTTTTGGAATCTTATGGATGCCGTCCCCTGCGAGAGCGGCTGGCATGAGTATGGATATTGAATTTTCGCCGAGCGAGCTTTCAGGAAGCGGCGAAGTAAAAATTACGGCGACGATCAAGAACCTGGGCGACGATGTTACAGATGTCACAGTGACAGTGGGCGACAGGAAGATAGCAAGCTGGAGCAGCTTTATTTCCGGCAGTTCGGATACGGTAGAATATTCCTACGCCATGCGGGAATCTGAAATTGGCTCCAATATCCCGGTTGTGCTGAGCTATGAGCATAATGGGGAGACAGGGACAGTATCCAAGAGCATCCGGGTCGCCAGAAAACAGGCAAATGTCCGGGTGAGCACGGCGGTTACAGTGGATAAAAGTGTTGTGCCCGATGGCTCTAAAGTGGAGTTTACCTTTGTTGTCGAAAACCAGGGTGATACGGCAATTGAGGACTGCACCATCACCGCGCCTACGCTTAACAGCGGCAGGGCGGTATGCGAGCCTTTCTCCGTCGCGGCGGGGGATGTTCGGCATGTGACATATACAGGGACGATCGTAAAGACGATCAATGTGGAGCCCACTTTGAGGTATACTGCGGCGGGCAAGGAATATACCGCCCAGATGGATAGCCTTAAGGTGACGATGTCCTCCGCATCCCTCTCCATGTCGGCCACGGCCGCCAGCACAACGGTGCAGGAAGGTGAGCCGGCAAGCTTCAGGTTGACGATTAAAAACGACGGCAATGTGGATCTGAAAAATTTGGTGGTGAAGGACGCTTCGGGCAATACCGTTTCCCTTGGCACTTCTATTATAAGAGAAGGCGCCACGCTGACTGCGCAGGTGGAAGATACGCTGACGGCCAGCAAAAGCTATTCCTTTACGGCAACTTGTGAAGACGACTCCGGGGAAACCTATACATTCCAATCCAATGTGATGGAAATTACGGTAGAGCCTAAGGAGGAAGTGGACTACGCCCAGGATATTTCGCTTACGGTGACTACAGATCAGAGCGCCTATGAGCAGACGGGCAAAGTCGTTTTCCATATTGTGCTCATGAACAACGGCGAGAATGTGTTTACGGATGTCACCGTTTCAGAAGAGACGATGGGCGAGCTTGGAACTTACGATGTTCTGATGCCCGGGGAAAAGGATATCGATACAGAGGCCGAAATTGCTGAAAACGCCGTGTTCAAGTTCAAAGTGACGGCAACAGATCCGGAAGGGAACGCGGTTAGCGTCTCCAGCAGCGATGTTCCCGTAGTTGTAAAAGAGGAAAAGAGCAGTACCTCTGGGCTGGGAACGGCTATCTGGATTGTTGTCATCGTATTTGTGCTTATGGTCGGCGCGGGCGTTGCGCTGGTGATCCTTGTCAATAAGGAGAAGAAGAACCAGAAGAAGCTTCAGCCTGGCAGCAAGGCCGGGGCTGTGCGGCCCGAGATGCGCCGCCCGCGGGTAGAGCGGATGGAACCCTCTTCTCCATCATCGCCTGCAATGGCCTCCGGCTTTGAGCAGGAACAGGAAGAGAGTGTGCCCGAGCAGAAGGGCAATTTCCGGGATTTTGGCATCGAGCAGAGCGATGATCAGGGCGCGCCAGAGGCCGAGCTTCCCGAGGAAAAAGAAGAGGATACCTATCAGCAGCGCCCGGCTATGCGCCGCAAAGTGCCGCCAAAGGTAGATCCGGATGAATTTGAAGATAGAAATAACTTCTAGAAAAACAAAAAGCGGGCACCCCATGCGGGTGCCCTTTGTATTGAGGAAAAAATAAAAAATGTAGATTGCAGTTGTTATGGTTCTATTTTACTGCATAATATTACAAAAGTAAATAGCACATGTAATATATTTGTAATAATTTTTGGAAAAATATCTGTAAAATGACATTTTCTATAGGAATTGCGCGCAAATATGATTTATAGTATAATTAAAAAACACACAAAAGATAGCGAGGGAAAGAGAAGGAAAGAAGATGTCGCATTTTAGTTTTGATGCTGTCGTAAAAATAGGATCGATGGCACTGATTCGAAAACAGGATAACGATCTGGATTATAATATCATTTCAAGGCTGGCGCGCGATTTGCGGCCGGGCTATATTCTCGTGAGCTCTGGCGCTGCGGAAATTGGGCGCATCGACTATATGAAGCGCAATGGCTCTGAGCTGAAAGGAGATCAGGAAGAGATTAAGACAGATTATTCCTCCCAGGGGCAGGCGATTTTGATGGGGCTATATCGGGAGTTTATCGAGCCAAAATACTCTGTGCGCCAGGTGCTTGTCGAGCACAGCCACTTTAATGAGGCGGAAAAGGCAGAGCATCTGCGCCGTTTGTTTTTCCGCGCAGCGAACCAGAATGCGATTCCCATCGTCAATTACAACGATCCGGTAAGTAAGGAGGAAACGCGGCGTTTTGAGATTGCCTCCCTGCGCCAGAGTAAAGAGGGTGGCTCTGTGGTGGAATGTGTGGATAACGATGAAACTGCCGTGGTGGTGAGCCGTTTGGTGGGAGCAGAGCGCCTTGTAATTCTCACTTCCACACAGGGAATCTACCGCGATCCGAACGATCCTTCCACTTTAATTGAAGAGGTGCGCGGCTCCTGCGCGGAGGAAATAGACGCAAAAATCGACGAGATGATCGCCTATTGCAACGGAGCCTCTCGCATTGGCGCCAATGGCGCAAAGGCCAAGTTGCTCTATGCAAAGCGTGCGCTGGAGGATGGCATTGAGGTCATCATTGCCAGCGCTGCGCACCGCCTCTCAGATATTATGGAAGGAAAAGTCCGCTGCACGCGGCTGATGGTGACACACTAAGAGAAGAATAGAAGGCCCCTGGAAGCCAGGGGCCTTTTGCATGCGGCAGGTTTGGCTTTTGCGCGCCCATAAAAGAACGCTTAAAATTTAGGAGAATAGGCTATGCCCCTTTCTTATTTGGCCGCTTTTGAAAGACGAGAAGTTCCGGCTCTCTTTTTTCTAAAAAAGGGAATGCAGGGAGAGCCCTTATAAGGAGTGGGAGCCTGAATCACATGCGTAACCGTGCAAAAGAGGGTATTGATGAAGAAATTATTTGCCAATGATAAAGGCGGGCAGGGCCTGAAAACTTTGCCCGCCTTGCTTGCTAAATACCGGCAACTTGTCCGCTTGGCCATTGCGCAGCTTATCACAAAGGCCAAAATATTTGTTGTTGATGAAGGCCACGCTCCAGAATTGGCAGGTGGTCAATACATCC
Organism: uncultured Eubacteriales bacterium; assembly: GCA_900554725.1. GTDB lineage: Bacteria > Bacillota > Clostridia > Christensenellales > Christensenellaceae > QANA01. The sequence continues at coordinate 11,273 of USII01000004.1, read as the reverse complement.
TTTTTCTTTTATGCCGTTTTAGATGACAGGATTGAAGCAATGTATCAGTACACTTACAGATAATAGAACACGCGCTCGCTCTTTACAGAGATTTAATTTGACAAAAATATATCGCAGTGCTATCTTGAAGTTGATATATTGAAGTGCGATATATCGCGCTGCAAATTTTCAGGAAAGGTGTGGATGAGGTGGATATTCATATCCGTAAAGTATATGTGCCGATGACAGAAACGGGTTTTTATATCCTGCTGTGCTTTCGGGAAGAATCCCATGGCTATAACATCATTCGCAAAGTGGAGGAACTGACAAATGGTGAGATTCGAATCAGCCCCGGAACGATGTATGGCAGCCTATCCAAGATGGAGAAAGACGGCCTGATCCGCTTTGTTCGCGAAGAGGAAAAGCGGAAAATTTACTGCATAACGGATTTGGGCAAAGAGGTTTTAGCTCTGGAGATGAAGCGAATCGAAAGGCTGTACCGAAACATGATGGAGGCACGCTGAAATGAAAGAGAAGAAAACGGAGCTTCGTATCTTTACAATAGCGGATTGGGAGAAAGAGGAACAGTATCTTCAAAAGCGCCACCGGGAAGGATGGAAATTTGTGAAGGTAAGCCTGCCAGGTCTTTATCATTTTGAAAAGTGCGCATCCGAGGATGTGATTTATCAGCTGGACTATAACGAAGAGGGCCTGCAACACAAAGACGAGTATGTACAGATGTTTCAGGACTGCGGATGGGAATATATTCAGGATTTTGGGGGATATAGCTATTTCCGCAAGCCGGTTTGTCTGATGCAGGGGCAAGAGGAAATCTTTTGCGACGATGAATCCAGGTTGGATATGATGCGGCGGGTGTTTGCGGGCCGGTATCTGCCGATTCTCGTCATCCTGATGCTGCTTATTTTGCCAAATCTCTTTGAACAGTTCCAAAGTTCGGATGCAGATGCCCCCATACTGCTGGTGTTATTTCTGATCCTGCTTGCGGTTTACGCATGGGCGGTCGCATCTTTTGGCTATCGTTACTGGAAGTTAAAAAAACGGCTGCTAAAATAATATCGTGCCCGATTTTATTATCCCTGAAAGCCGAAGGAGGGAACCAATATGGATAAAGGGAAAATGGAACAGATAAGCCAAGTGGCTCCTGCTTTCAAAGCGAGAAGACAACAAATGAAAAACGGCATAGCCGCAGGCTACACCGCTTTAAAAATTAAGATTCAGTTTAGAAAAAGGGCCGCCTGTATCCTTCCGTGAGGAAGGTATCGGCGGTCCCTTTTTTAGGAGACAGGGTTAGTTCTGGCCTGCCTTGTTCTTATAGTTCTCGTAGCGCTCCTTTGCCTCTTTCTCTGCCCGTGCGAACAGATATTCGGCGTCCTGCGGGAACATCTTCTGGAGCGTGCGATACCGCGTCTCACCGGTGATAAAGTCATAATAGCTGCCGGTGGGCTCCTTAGAATCCAGGATGAAGGGATTCTTGCCCTCTTCCTTGAGCGCAGGGTTAAAGCGGAAGAGCTGCCAGTAACCAGCCTCTACGGCTTTCTTCTCTTCCAGCTGCGCCTTGCCCATGTTGATGCCATGGTTGATGCAGGGGGAATAGCAGATGACCAGAGAGGGGCCATCATAGGCTTCTGCTTCGTTCATCGCCTTTACAAGCTGTGCCTGGTTTGCGCCCATCGCGCAGGAAGCGACATAGATATAACCATAGGTCATGGCAATGGAGCCAAGGTCTTTCTTCTTGGTCCGCTTGCCGGCCGCCGCAAATTTGGCGACAGCGCCCGTCGGGGAAGATTTGGAAGCTTGGCCGCCGGTATTGGAATATACTTCTGTATCCAGCACCAGGACATTGATATCCTCATCCATCGCAAGCACATGGTCCAAACCGCCGTAGCCGATATCGTATGCCCAGCCGTCTCCGCCGATGATCCAGATGGATTTCTTGATGAACAGATCGCTATCGGCCTGGATATCCTCCAGCAGAGCCTTAGCCTCGCCGGAAGCTGCCTGAATTGCAGCGGGAAGCTCTTTTTTGATGATCTTCGCGCATGCCTTGGTGTTATCGGCATTCTTGGGATCGGCGCTCCATTTTTCCAGCGCTTCCTTGAGGGCGCCGGAGCAGCAGCCCGATTCCAGAGCTTTTGCAACCTTATCCTTGAGGGCGGCGCGCCTCTGCAGGTATGCAAGGGCCATGCCATAGCCAAACTCAGCGTTATCCTCAAACAGGGAGTTTGCCCAAGCCGGGCCATGCCCTTCTTCATTTACCGTATACGGGCAGGTGGGCGCGGAACCGCCGTAGATAGAGGAGCAGCCCGTTGCATTTGCGATGATCATCCGATCGCCAAACAGCTGGGAAAGCAGCTTTACATAGGGCGTCTCGCCACAACCTGCGCACGCGCCGGAGAACTCGAAGAGCGGCTGCAAATACTGGCTGCCAATGACGGTCGATTTGTTGACGGTGATTTCCGGGCGGGGCAGGGAAATTGCAAATTCCCAATTTGCCTCCTGCTCTTTGCAGCTCTCTGCCAGCGGCTCCATTTCCAGGGCCTTCTGCTTTGCAGGGCATACCTCTACGCAGTTTCCGCAGCCCGTGCAATCCAGCGGAGAAATCTGCATGCGGAACTTATGGCCTGCCACATCCTTGCCACGCGCATCCTTCGTGATATACGCTGCCGGAGCATCGGCAAGGTTTTCCTCTTTTGCGAGGAACGGGCGAATGCATGCATGCGGGCAAACCAGCGAGCACTGGTTGCACATGATGCAGTTTTCCGGAATCCACTTGGGAACATTTACGGCAATGCCTCTCTTCTCGAACTTGGTTGTTCCGGTGGGGACAAAACCTCTGGGATCGAAGGTGGATACGGGCAGTGCATCGCCCTTGAGTGCCGCGATGGGATGAATGACCTCTTTGAAGTAGTCGTTCTCCGCGACTTTCACCGGCTCAGCGCCCGTGGTAGCCTCTGCCCAGGAAGCGGGGTAGGCGATCTCCTGAACCTGAGAAATGGCAAGATCGATTGCCTTCCAGTTCATGTTGACGATCTCATCGCCCTTCTTGCCGTAGGTCTTCTTGACGGCGGCCTTCATATATTCCACTGCGTCGTCCTGCGGGATGACGCCGGCAATCTTGAAGAACGCAGCCTGCAGGCACATGTTGATTCTGCCGCCCAGGCCCACTTCTCTTGCGATCTTTACGCCGTCGATATTGTAGAACTTGAGTTTCTTGGAGGCAATCTCCCTCTTCATGGAAGCGGGAAGCTGGCTCTCCATATCCGCAAGCGTCCAGGGGCTGTTCAGAAGGAAGGTGCCGCCTTCCTTGATGCCCTCAAGAACATCATAGCGGGTGACATAGCTCGGGTTATGGCACGCGACGAAATCCGCCACATCGATGAGATAGGTGGACTGAATGGGCGTCTTGCCAAAGCGCAGGTGGGATACCGTGATACCGCCGGACTTCTTGGAGTCGTAGCTGAAGTAGCCCTGCGCATACATATCCGTATGGTCGCCGATGATCTTGATGGAGTTCTTGTTTGCGCCTACAGTGCCATCGGATCCGAGACCGAAGAACTTGGCGCGGAAGCAACCTTCAGGAGAAGCATCGATCTTCTCGTGAACCTCCAGGGAGGTATTGGTCACATCGTCTACAATGCCCACGGTAAAGTGGTTCTTGGGGGAAGCAGCGTCCATATTGTCAAACACTGCCTTGACAAGCGTGGGCGTGAACTCCTTGGAGCCGAGGCCGTAGCGGCCGCCGACGACGAGGATGTCGTTCATGCCCGCCTCGCGCAGCGCGGAGCAGACGTCCAGATACAGAGGCTCGCCCAGGGAACCGGGTTCCTTTGTCCGATCCAGAACGGAAATGGATTTTACAGATGCCGGGATAGCATCCACAAAGGCCTTTGCGCTGAAGGGGCGATACAGGCGGACTTTGAGCAGGCCGACTTTCTCACCTCTTGCCGTCAGGTAGTTGACAGTTTCTTCTGCAGCTTCTGCGCCAGAGCCCATCATCACGATGATCTTTTCTGCATCCGGCGCGCCGACATAATCAAACAGGTGATATGCGCGCCCGAATTTCTTTGCGAATTCATCCATCGTGTTCTGGACGATTTCGGGCGTTGCCAGGTAGTATTTATTGGCAGCTTCGCGGTTCTGAAAGTAGATATCCGGGTTCTGCGCAGTTCCCTGCTGATGCGGGTGCTCGGGATTGAGCGCGCGCGCGCGGAATTCCTTTACTGCCTGCCAATCGACCATGGAAGCGAGATCTGCATAATCGAGCATTTCGATTTTGGAAATCTCGTGGGAGGTGCGGAAGCCATCGAAGAAGTTGACAAAGGGCACCTTGGCTTTCAGGGTGGAAAGGTGTGCGATAGCAGCCATGTCCATCACTTCCTGCACGGAATTGCCGCAGATCATGGCAAAGCCCGTCTGACGCGCAGCCATGACATCGGCATGATCGCCAAAAATGCTCAGCGCGTGGGCAGCCAGCGCTCTTGCGGAAACATGGAATACGCAGGGCAAAAGCTCACCGGAGATTTTGTACATGTTGGGAATCATGAGCAGAAGGCCCTGAGAAGCGGTAAAGGTAGAAGTGAAAGCGCCGGCAGCCAGCGAACCATGCACAGCGCCAGCAGCGCCGCCCTCAGATTGCAACTCGGACATTTTCATCTTCTGCCCAAAGATGTTCAGCCTTCCCTGAGCAGACCACTCATCGCAAGCTTCCGCCATCGGAGAAGAAGGCGTGATGGGGTAGATGGCGCCGACATCGGAAAACGCATATGCGACATGCGCGGCCGCTGTGTTGCCATCAATTGTCAATTTTTGTGCCATTGAATATAGCCCTCCAATTTGGAATATTTGGATATTGCCGGTTGTCCGGCAGCCTGTGCCTGATAGCAGTAAAACGAGGCATCACAAAGAATACTTCGTTTCAAACTAGCACTTCCATTATAGCCCAATTATGAGTTTTTCGTCAAGGGAGAAGGAGGCCGCAAATGCTGGAATAAGCGCGGTTTTTCCGCCTTTTTTATAGCTGTGCGGCGTTGAAAATGGGGGCGCACAGGAAGTGGGGGAAATGGAGAAGAACGGCATAAAAAAGAAGCGGAAAATTCCGCTTCTTTTTATGCCGTTTTGCTTACTGATCGGCCGGGCGAAGGGGATCGCGCGCGGCTTTGATATTGATAAAGGGCGCGTAAATCTCCTCATATTCTGTAAGCGCCGTGCCATCCATGGTGCGGCGGTCCATCAGGAGGGTTCCATCTTTCATTTCCCAGTTGATGGCGTTTTTGGAGCCAACGCCGCAGAACAGCTTGAAGCCAGCATCCTTCAATACATAGATGCGCTCATCTCCGTTGGGAATGCGGGCGCCAAACGGGTAGATGAACACAGGCGTTTCCCCTACAATATTCTGCACTTCGTTCTGCCATTTTTGGGTATCATCCTTTACCTTTTCCAAAGAGGCATTGGTGAAATTGGTATGGCTGTAACTGTGGCTTGCAAATGTCCAGCCATTCTGTTTGAGCACCTCCACAACCTTCTTTGCCTCTTCGATTTCAGATTCCCGGTTCTCGCTTTCCCGGTTGGTCCGATATCCGAGCACGCCGGCAAACCCGGTAAGGGCAATGACGCCCTTGGCGCCGTTGTGGCTGAAATCCGGATGATCTTCGCAGAACTGCTCCAGAATCGGGATAAACTCGTTGTCGTAGCTTATGACTTCCTCTCCATTTAGATGCTTGGTATAGGAGGCCAGCTTGCCGTTTTCATCCACGATGATCTTATCGACCATGCCGCAGTGCATTTTGCGCGAATCGTACACGACATCATCAAAAGACATAATGAGAGGCTTTTTGCCCTCCGGGAGCATCAGCTTATCCACCCATGCATAGGTTTCCCCGTCCCCGCTGGGATTTGCGATGCAGATGGAAGGGTCTATCAGGATAAAGCCATAATCATAAAGCGCCTGAAGGAAGTTTTTAAATTCATAGGGAGTGATACAGTCTTTCCAGTAATAATCGGAATTCGTCTCCAGTGTGATTTCCGGGAAGGCGATGAGGGCATGCGTAAACCAATGTTCCACAACGCCTGTATATTCCACAAGCTTGACTTCCTTAGACTGCTTTATCTGCTGGTATTTCTCAAGCGCGCTTTTCAGCTCCTGGCTATCCGGCATGTAGGTAAGGCCCTGGTTAAGCGCAGCAATGCTCTTATCATAGGCTGTTTCATCTGCGGCATAGAGGCTATCCGCCCTCTGCACAGAGAGTGCAACGATTTTTTCCATCGCTGCGGAATAATTTTCGTCTTCCTGCGGTGTAGCGGCAAGAAGGGCAAGGGCACCATCGAAATCGCCGTTCTGCATCAACTCATCTGCGGAGATCAGAACAGAGGAAGCAGGCTGGGATTCTCCCTCCTGCCCATCGGGCACTTTCTTCGCGCTGTTTAAAATTAGTATTACTGCCATTGTGATAGCGGCCACAACAAAAAGGCCAATCCCGGCAAAAAGGATCTGCTTGCGCCTGCGCTGCCTGCGCCGCAAGCCAACTCTACGACTCATAGAACACCTCAAATTATGTTAGTTTCTAAAGAATAATATACACCCTTGTCGAAATAAAATAAAGGATAATATGAATCTTTTGTGAAAAAGATACAAACATTCGGGGCTGTCAGCGGGAAAGGGCGCTTTTTGTACGCCAAAAAAAGGATTTTTTATTTTAAAAGGGAATAATAAATACAAGAAACAGTATGAATAAATTTAAGAAAACCATGTGCGCCGAAATCTGAACTGGCAGTTATGGTAGGAGGGCAGCGATGGATTTGAATATGATCATCACAATCGGAAGACAATATGGAAGCGGGGGCAGAGAGATAGGCGAAAAACTGGCAAAGCGCATGAATGTCCCCTATTACGACAAGGAGCTTTTAACAGAAGCAGCGAGGGAGAGCGGCCTGAGCGAAGAACTGTTTTTGCAGAGCGATGAAAAGCCGACGAACAGCCTGCTCTATGCGCTGGCAATGGGAAACAGCTATGCCAACCGGCCGCCGCTCAACCACACAATTTTTATGGCGCAGTTTGAAACGATCAAAAAGATCGCCCAAAATGGCCCGTGCGTCATCGTCGGCCGGTGTGCAGATTATTCTTTGCGGCATATGAAGAATATGGTAAGCGTATTTGTTCATGCCAGCATGGAATACCGGATGGAGCGCGCGATAAACCAGTATCATGTTCCGGAAAAGCAGGCAAAGGGTGTGCTTGCGCGCACGGATAAACAGCGCGCCAGTTATTATAACTTCTATACCGATCAGAACTGGAGCGATGTGCGAAACTACGATTTGGCGCTGGATAGCTCGAAAATCGGAGTGGAAGGCGCGGTGGATGTCATTTTGGAATATGCGGCAATCAAGCAGAAGCTGCTGGCAAAATAGGAAAAATGGCAGAAAAACACAGCGTATAGTCTGTAAAAGGAGAAAGGCGCGGCTCTTGCCGCGCCTTTCATATGTGCCCCGCAGGTGCTTGCCCGGCCGGCCAGCACCATGGTATACTGAAGGAAAACGCAGGGAGGCGGATGCATGAGCAAGGCAGATGAAATTTTTTTGCAGAACTGCAGGGATATCCTGCACAAAGGCGTATGGGATACAGATGGCGCTGTGCGCCCCAAATGGGAAGATGGCGCGCCTGCGCATACCATTAAGCTTTTTGGAATTGTCAACCGCTACGATCTGCGGGAAGAATTTCCCATCCAGACAATCCGCAAAATCAATTTTAAGGCGGCGCTGGATGAGATTTTCTGGATTTGGCAGAAGAAATCCAACAATATCCGGGATCTGAACAGCCATATTTGGGATGCCTGGGCAGATGACACGGGCAGCATTGGCAAAGCCTATGGGTATCAGCTTGGCATAAAACACCAGTACCCGGAAGGAGAATTCGACCAGGTGGATAGAGTGCTTTACGACCTGAAGCACAATCCCCACAGCAGAAGAATTCTGACAAGCCTCTATAACTTTTCGGATCTGCACGAGATGAACTTATATCCCTGCGCATACAGCATGACATTCAATGTCAGCGGGGACACGCTCAACGCGATTTTGAATCAGCGCTCGCAGGATATGCTTACGGCAAACGGATGGAATGTCTGCCAATATGCTGCGCTGCTTGCCATGTTTGCGCAGGTCAGCGGCTTAAAGGCGGGGGAGCTGGTGCATGTCATCGCGGATGCGCATATCTATGATAGGCATGTACCGCTGATAGAAGAGCTTATGGTGCGCGAGGGCTTTGCCGCGCCCCGCCTGTGTATGGATCAGGATGTGAAGGATTTTTACCAGTTCAACACGGAAAATGTTTGGCTGGAAAACTACGAGAACTGCGGAGGCATCGGGAAAATCCCGGTGGCAATATGAGATGCAGGCGATTTTATCGGCAGATAGAAATTGGGGAATCGGCAAAGATGGCGGGCTGCTTGTGCGCGTGAGCGAAGATATGAAGTTTTTCCGCAAAAAGACACAGGGCCATGCCGTCGTTATGGGAAGAAAAACATTTGAATCCCTGCCCGGGCTGCTGCCTGGCCGGCGCAATATCATCCTTTCTCGCAGCGGCATATGCCCCCCGGGTGCAGAGGCCGCAACAGGGGTTTTGGAACTGTTGGAACTCCTTGGGCCAGAGGAGGAGCAGGCGTTTGTCATCGGGGGCGGAGAGATTTACCGCCAGCTTTTGCCATATACTGAGCGCGTATTTGTGACCAAATGGGATGCCGTTTTTGATGCGGATACATTTTTCCCCAATCTGGATGAATGCGGCGATTTTGTGCTGGAATGCCAAAGCCCGGTGCAGCAAAGCGGCGGCCTTCGCTTTACATTCTGCCAATACCGGCGCAAGCAGGGCTGATTTTTAAGAAAAAAAGAAGGGGCATCGCCCCTTCTTTTTTGTGTCAGTCGGCCAGCGGATTGCCATCTGCATCCCGGGCGATATTTCCAGTAAGAATAAGGATTCCCTCGATAAAGCCCCAAAGCGAGCCGACGCCGCAGGTTACCAGCGTCACGATAATCTGCGCAACGCCCTTGCCTGCGAAGCCGAGATAAAAGCTGTGTACGCCAAAACCTCCCAAGAAGATGCCCAGCAGGCCTGCTGCAAGCTTGGATTTCAGCGGGCGGCCGGGATAGGCAGCATTGGGGTTATACCCATTCTGAGGGCCGGGGCCAGGCTGAGGGCCGGGGCCAGGCTGAGGGCCGGGCTGATAGCCGGGGTTGAACTGGCCACCTATATTATTCAGGGCAACGCCACATTTTACACATACAACGGCATTGGGATCTACCGCATTGCCGCAGTTGGGGCAATAGGCGTTTCCAGTTCCCTTCCCTGCGCCGCAATGGGTGCAAAAAGATGCCATATCCTCCATTTGCTGGCCACAATTTCTGCAATACATCGCGTGGATCCTCCTTATTGAATCTACTAAATATTGTAATCCCATTATAAACGCAAAAAGAACTATTGTAAATAAAGAAGCTTGTAAAAATACTGAAGAAAGAAACCCGCGCAGATTGCAGCCAGGAAAAGGATGTTGAGCGCTCTATTTTGAAACACTTTTCCATCCTTCCAGAACAGCAGCGCGAGATAGGGCAGCGAAAACACCATGGGGTGGTAGTGCCAGGCGGCGGCAAAATCCAGGCGAAGGCACGCAAAGAGAGCGCGCGTCATGCCGCAGCCTGGGCAGATGATCCCGAATATGCGATAAAACGGGCAGCCCAGTCCGCTCGCCTCCAGGAGCACAAATGCCGCGCCGCCCAGAGCCAGAATAAGTAGCTTTTGCGTTTTTCTTTGGCAAAGCTTCATAGCAAAACCTCTCTTTTCTTAGCGGGCTGGGGCCAAGGCGGATTTGGGCTACTGGGCACTGCCCAAAGGTTCCTTTTGATCGGAGAAAACCGAGGGGACCGAAGGAGTTTTTGTGCTCCGCCCTGCGCGCAGAGTGGAATAGATAGCTGCGCCCAGGATGATGGCGCCGCCGATATAGTCGCGCACAGCCGGCGCCTCGCCCAGGAAGAGAAATGCGAAGAGCGTGCTATATATGGGCTCCAGGCAGGATAAAACCCCTGCCGTCTGAACGGAGATATTCCGCAGGGAGGAGATAAACAGTGCGTGTGCAAGCCCGGTAAAGAGGATGCCCAGCAGGGCCAGCAGAGCCAGATCTTGCATGGTAAAATGCGGGCGGTAGAAAAGCAGAGTGGGAAGCAGGCAAAGGAATGCGAAAAACTGTTCGTAAAAGCTGATCTGCGCACCACTATATTTGCGGGAAAACTTTTTATTCATAAGAGAGAGCAGTGCATAAGTCAGGCCGGAAAAAACGCCGAATAAAATTCCCTTGGTGGATTGGTTTTCCAGGCGGAATTCCGGCACAACAATGGCGACTCCCAAAAATACCACCAATGCCACGATAACGCTTTCCAGCCGCAGCTTTTGATGAAAAAACAGCGGCTCGAGAAAGGTCGCAAAAACGGGAAAAGTGGAGAAGGAGAGCAGCCCCAGCGCTACGGTAGAGAGCTGAATCGCCTCGTAAAAAGAGGCCCAATGCGCGGCTAAAAGAACACCCAGCGCCGCTAGAGACCAGAAATCCCGCCTGTTTTGCAGGCGGATGGGCCGGCGTGCCATGAGCAGGATAAAAAACAGCGCCAAAGAGGAAAAGAAAACGCGCCCCAGCGTGATGATGAGGGAAGGCAGCGCCAGCAGCTTGCCGAATATTCCCGAAATCCCGAAAAGCAGGGTGGCGAGATGTGCGGCCAAAAGGCTTTTTTTATTCTGATCCATTTTTCACACCCCCCAAAAAGTAAAGAACCATTGTACCCTGGCAAAGGGCATTGCAGCAACAATAAGTTGATTATACAGCGGGAATCGAAAGAAGTAAACCGATGCGTAGTGCACAGCTTTGGAAGCTGAAATGGATAGGAGCACGCCGAAACGAAGAGAATCCTGCGTTTGAGAACTTTCAGGCCCGCTTGTTTTTTGCGGATGTAAAGGAGCGCCTTGTCAAAAAACAATAGGGAAGAAAAAATAGTGGATGGGGCGATTCAAAAATGATAGGATAGCATCATCACAACGCGGACAATTGGAAGAAAGGGAGATGGGCATATGAGCAAAGAATATATCATACCAGCAAGTTCGGGAATGAAAATAGAGGTGAGAAAAGGCCAAAAGATTGCGGTGATAGATATTGAGGGTGGGCAAGTAGTGGATTTTTTTGCAGAGATGACGGGCAATCCGAATGAGTTCCTCTCTACCGGAGTGACGATCGACTGCAACGAAT
>USII01000003.1 GCA_900554725.1 uncultured Eubacteriales bacterium | reverse complement strand
GTGTCATCCCAAATTCCTCTTCTTTATGAAATTATTGATAAAGGTGCTCGAGTTCTTCTCGAATCGCCCGGATAAACTGCTCAGAATTTACTGCGCGCACATTCGGCAGCGTGGAAAGCAGCGCAAGGTCCTTCGTCATGATCCCGTTTTCTATGGTGGAAAGCGTGGCCTGCTCCAGCTTATTCCCAAACTCCTCCAGCTGAGCATTGCCATCCAGCTGGCCCCTCTTGCGAAGCGCCCCCGACCACGCAAAGATCGTCGCCACCGAATTTGTGGATGTTTCCTCGCCCTTTAAGTGCTTATAGTAATGGCGCGTGACAGTGCCATGTGCCGCCTCATACTCATAATTTCCATCCGGCGACACCAGGACAGATGTCATCATCGCAAGGCTTCCAAACGCTGTAGCCACCATATCGCTCATGACATCGCCATCGTAGTTCTTAAGCGCCCAGATAAAACCGCCCTGCGAGCGCACCACCCTTGCCACGGCATCATCTATCAGGGTATAGAAATATTCCAGGCCTGCTTCCGCAAATTTCTGCGCATATTCAGCATCGTAAATTTCCTGAAAGATATCCTTAAATGTATGGTCATACTGCTTGGAAATGGTATCTTTTGTGGAAAACCAGAGATCCTTCTTTTCCCCAAGCGCAAACTGAAAGCAGCTTCTTGCAAAGCTTCTGATAGAATCTACCGTGTTATACATGGCAAGGGCAATGCCGCCGTTCTCATTATACTCATAAACGGGCAGGCGCTCTGTTTTTCCATCCTGCGTTACAAGCATCTCCACTTTTCCACCACCGGTCACCTTGGCCTCCGTATCCCGGTAGACATCCCCAAAGGCATGCCTTGCAATGGTGATCGGCTGCCTCCATGTGCGCACATACGGCTCTATCCCTTTTACCAGAATGGGCGTGCGAAACACCGTGCCATCCAGCACCGCACGGATGGTTCCGTTGGGGCTTTTATACATCTTCTTTAGGTGATATTCCTCTACACGCTGCGCATTTGGCGTAATCGTGGCGCATTTGACGCCTACGCCGTACTTTTTAATGGCATTGGCCGCGTCATAAGTTACCTGATCGTCCGTCTTATCCCGATATTCCAGCCCGAGGTCATAGTACTCTGTGCGAAGATCTAAAAAGGGGCATAAAAGCTCTTCTTTGATCTTTTTCCAGAGAATGCGCGTCATCTCATCCCCATCCATTTCCACAAGCGGGGTCGTCATTTTGATTTTTCCCATGGGAGTTATCCTGCCTCTCTTAAAAAATTATCTGCTGCATTTTTCGGCCAGGCCATAGAAGAAGGGGATCTGCAAAAAGCCGCCGCCCAGCGCACGGGCCAGCCCGATGATCATGATAATGGCATAAAGAATATAGAGCACGGCGATCAGAATGGAAAAGACAATCCCGATCAAGGGAATTTGCGCAAGGAAGAACAGCACCATGTTGACAAGGATAACGCCAATCAGCGTAAACAGTGCCATCAGGCAGTGCCGGCGCATTGTTTTGTCGCTGTAATCAAAAATCAAAAACAAAAAGCTTCCAATAAACGGGACAATGTAAATCAAAAAATATGCCAACCTCACATCAACCCCAATATTCGATTTGTTGTTCATACTGCTCCCCCTTTTTTACTAAAGTGAATCGTGCATTCCTATTTTTCATAGTATCACAATTCTCGACAATATGGAAACAAAATAGATCAAAAAACGGCTTATTTACAAAAGTTTTATTCACATTTCAAAAGGCGTTCTTTCCCCCGCCATATTACAGTCGAGCCAACAACGCCGTATGGCCAACAGCATTTAAAAACCTATCCAAAACATCCTGTGTGGCAAGGCGGAGAGTAGTGGTATTCACGCATGGATGGCAGCCAATGGCCGGCAGACTCGCTATCCGCGCATCCATAACCAACTGCACGCGGTTTTTCGCATCGTTCATCAGCCCGAGGATGCTGACAGATCCTGGCTTTAAACCCAAAAATTCCTCCATTTGCCCCGCCTCGCCAAACGCGAGCCGTGAAGTGCCAAGCATAAGCGCCAGCGCCTTAAAATCCAGCCTCTTTTTGGCAGGCATCGTCACCAAAAAATATCTGCTTTTATCGGAATTTCTAAGGAAAAGATTTTTCAGATGCGGAATCTTCAGCGCAGCATCGATCTCATCACATGCGCCATCTGCCGCCGTCATGACCGGGGCGTGATCCAGGCGAGAAAACGGAATCGCCAGCTGCTCCAACAGGCGATAAACGGCCATTTCCTGCATAGAGCGCTGCTCCTGCGGCGGCCCATTTTCAATTTTTCCAAGCATCACTTTTCCTCCCGCATATTCTCTCTTGGCTGCTGCTCCTGGTATAAATATTTCTCCATCACATAGTGCCCTTCCTGGTTGGGTGCGCTTTGGGCATAGGAATACCCCATTTTATGGTAAAACCTGTGCGCCGTCAACGAAGAGGGAATGGTAATCTTCCTGCCCCCTCTTTGCCGCACATACTCCTCCCCAGCCTCTATCAACCGGCGGCCAATTCCACGCCCATGAAATTCGGGCTGCACAAAGATTGTAAGAAAATGATAGTACCCTTCCCGGTAGCCCCAAGAAGGCACCACTGTAAGAATACCTACAGGCTCCCTCTCCTCTAGCGCCACAAATATCTTCCGCCAAGCCGCCATCTCCATCACCTGGGGAATGCCAAAGCTTTGCGCCGTGCGCTCCATTTCCTTCCTGGAATAATCGCGTATATTGATTTCCAGCAGGTTGCGTATAATAATCTGCGAGAGTTTGGGCGCATAAGATGCTCGGTATGGAACAATCTGCATACCTTCCTCCTTTTGTGCAAAGAGCAAACTGTTTTCCTTCGCGGAGTGGCGCCGCTATTTATGCCCCTCTTCTTTTTTCTGCACCTCTTTGCACTGCTTTTTATTTTCCTCCTGTACTTCTTCTATCATCATCCTGCCTGCGCGCACTCCATAGCACATGGCGCCCACAGCTTCATAAATAGCGCTGATGGCAAAATATGGCCAGAGGGTGGAAAATTGCACGATAACCTGCCAGATGCTCCCGGCCAGCGTATCCATATAGGCTATAAAAACATTCCCCCCATAATAAGCCGATGCATAGATTCCAATGTTCTCCCCTGTAAAGCCCAGGCCATTCATATGGATCACTCCAAAAGAGACTGCCGTCGCAAGAAAGCCTATGCAAAACAACAGGGGCAGAAAAACGGCATAGAATCCCTTGGCCTTTTTGCCTCCCATGGAAAAATAGCCGTAAGAGAGAAAGAGCGCCAAGACAAATCCAAAACTGAGATGCAGATTCCCGCCAACAAAGTGCGCCACCATGATCCACATGAGAAATGCGATGAACCCGCCCAGCGCCGCGCCTCCGAGCCCTTTTAGATAGCTTGGGCGCAATATTTTTTCTTTTTTCATCGAAACACTCCTGAATTTTTCTTACATCATATCCCAATTCTGCCCCCTTGTAAATGCACTTTTCCATCATTTGCGAATGCGACAAAAATTTTAGGTTTCCTCTGTGTATTGTTTACAAATCACTCATAAATTGCTCTTTGCCTTGTGCTAAAATAAAAACATGTTGCAAACGGAAAGGAACAGACACATGAAAAGAATTCTATGCATTCTGCTCTGCGCCCTGCTTTGCCTAAGCGTACTCTTTGGGTGCAGCAACCAGGGGGAGGAGATCATTGCAAGGGTAGAAGAGCGCCAGGTCTCTTTTAGCGATTTTCTGGATACGCTCGACTACTATGTCTACTATATGGGGGTTGACACTCAGGATTCCTCTTCCAAGGAAACTGTCATGCAGCTTGCAGAAACCATCCTTCAATCCATGGTGCTAAGCGAGGTTGTATTGGCCAAAGGCGAAGAGCTTGGCTATTACGAATTCTCCGAGGAGGAAAAATCGCAAATCCAAAGCGATATTCAGGCGGAAATGGATGCCGGGCGCGAAAGCATTGAAGCTACAATCAAAGAGGAAAACCCGGATCTTTCCGAAGAAGAGCTGAAAACAAAAGTAGATCTGGAAATGGCAACCCAGGGCTATATCGAGGAGGACTTCCGTACCTATTTTGAAGATTCCCTGGTATACGATAAGGTGTACGCCCACTTCACAGAGGATGTGACAGTCAGCGAAGAGGAAATCCGGGCCGAATATGACCGTCTGGTGGAGGAAGCCCAAACAAGCTATCTTGAGGGCACTTCCAGCTTTGAAGACGATGCGCTTCTTGGCGGCACAATCTACTATACTCCCGCCGGCTACCGCCGGGTAAAGCATATTCTCATAGGATTCGATTCAGAAACTTCTACCCAGTTAAATGAGCTGAGCGCTGCCGGAGATGAAGAGGCCTATCAGGCCTATCTGGAGGAGGCGCTGGCAGCAATTCGCTCAGAGGCAGAGGGTGTGCTGGCACAGGTGAATGCGGATGGCTCAAATTTTGCCGAACTGATGGAAACCTATTCAGATGACCCTGGCGCATCGTATTATCCTGATGGGTATGTTGTCGGCCAGGAGAATTCCACCTATCATGAGAGCTTTGTCGAGGGGGTATTTGCCCTGGAAAACCCGGGGGATATCAGCGGGCTTGTTGCTTCGCCCAGTGGCTATCATATCATACGGCTGGAAGAAATCCTTCAGGAAGGCGCCGCCGCTTATGAGGATGTCAAAGAAAGTGTTTCCACTTCCCTGTTGGAAACCCGGCAAAGCGATACTTTTTATGATTTGAGCGAAACATGGCAGGAAGAGATGGATGTCAAAACCTATCCGGAAAAGTATCAGGTCTACCTGGATAACTACTACGCGGAGTTGGAGGCAGAGGAAACTTCTTCTGCTGAAAAAAGCGCTTCCGCCGAAGAATAAAGGCAAACAAAATCAAAAAGAGCGGGAATACCGCTCTTTTTGATTGCCCGCCGCAGATTGTCTTGCAGTTGCCGCCTATCTTTCTCTGCCGGCGCGCTTTTCCCCTGCCTCATTTTCCGGCAAGAGTGTCACCGCCACAAGCTGAGGAAAATTAAACAGCCTGAGCGGGAAACCGCTGTTCCCAAGGCCGCGGCTCACAATCATCCTTGCGCCATTTTTCTCATGCACTCCCTTACAGTATTTTGGAAAAAGCCCCTGCCCTGGCGCATAGATTCCGCCACCGGGAAACCAGAATTGCCCTCCATGGGCGTGGCCCGCCAGTATCAAATCTGTTTTATAGCGGCAGTATAAAGGCTCGAAATAGTGAGGAAAGTGCGCCAGCAGCAGACGAAATCCCCGGTTTTGTTCCAGCGCTGCAAGCCTGTCTTCTGTCTTGCAGCCATAGCCAACCTCATCTGCCCCCAAAATTGCCAGCAAATTTCCCTTGGTTTCTGTTTCCAACAGTCTTTGGCGCAGAACATGTACGCCCAGCCGCTCCAGCTCAGAAAAAATCTGTTCCCGATCCCTTCGTCCATATTCATGGTTTCCAGGGCAGTATACCACCGGAGCAATTCTCACCAGCTGTTCCATCAGGGCATATGCCGCATCCAACGGCAGGCGAAATCTATCTGCAAAATCCCCTGTAAAGGCTATCAAATCCGGCTTCTGCCTTTGAATTTTTCCAAGCAGCCTTCTATTTTGCCGGCCAAACCGTTTGCCGTGCAGATCCGAAAGCTGCACAATGCGCATCGGCGCCTGAATGCGCCGGGAATACAGCACATATCTTTTGGTCACAATCCAGTTATTCTGCGCCCAGCAAAAAGCGGCCAGCAGAGCCAGCGCTGCCGCGCCCCAAAAAAGAGCCCCTCCCATTTTATTCACGCCCCAGCGCAAATTTCTCAACAGCCACCGCCGCGCCGTCCTCCCAGACTGGCGGCACAATGTGCTTCGCGCATTTTAGAAGGGGCGCTGTGGCATTGCCCATAGCCACGCCTATTCCGGCCTCTTCCAGCATGGCGACATCGTTTTCGCTATCCCCTATGGCCAGCACCTCTTCTTTTCGCACGCCCAGCTTTTCCCGCAACTCCCGAAGAGCCGTTCCTTTGGTGACAGAAGCATCCATCACCTCGACAGACCAACTTCCGGAAAATACGGCGCTCAACCCGGGCGTCTTTAAAATTTCCGCCTTGAGCGGCGCAAGCTGCTCCTGCTTCTTTGCGATAATGAGAAATTTTGCGCCTTTTAGAGCGCGCTCTTCCACGGCCTTGGCAATATCCTCTGCCACAATCAGCCTGTCTTTTACGGTATCCAAATACCGCATGGCCGTTTCATTTTCCCGTATTGCCTCCATCGCCTGCTTATCCGCAACGATTTCATTCTCGCAGTACAGCTGGCAATATACTCCGGGAAACTGCTCCGCCGCCTCCACAACCCGCTTCAGCAGCTTATTTGGAATGGTTCTGCAAAAGATACTGCGTTCCTCCTGTAAATCATAAAGCTCCGCGCCCGTCATACAGATGCAGTAGCGGATCCCGCCAATGCACTGGGCAATATGGCGGGCTTCAAACAGCCCGCGCCCTGTCGCCACCGCCACCGAAATGCCTCTTTGCATCGCGCGGCGCAAAACCCGTATCACCCGGGATGTGGGCAATGTAGGGCCATCAATCAGCGTATAATCGATATCCGAAACGATCAGTTTAATGCTCATAGTTTTCCTCTTTCTCTACTTCTCCCTTATCATACCCAACTTTTTTTCACTTTGCAATGATAAAGCGCTTGACTTAAAGCCCGCTCCAAGTAGTAAACTGAGATTATCAAATACAGAATGGAGAGAAATACCAGATGAGAAAAGTCAGGCTAGGGAAAACAGAGCTCATGGTCTCCAAAACCTCTTTCGGTGCGCTGCCCATTCAGAGAGTGGATATGCAGACGGCCAAAAGCATCCTGCGCAACGCCTATGATGCGGGCATCAACTTTTTCGATACTGCCCGCGCCTATACGGATAGCGAGGAAAAACTGGGGGAAACATTTGGCGGCGGGCTCCGGCAGAATATCATCATCGCATCCAAAACCATGTCTACCGACAGGGCCGGCGCAGAGCGGGATATCGAGACAACACTGCGCAATTTAAAGACAGATTATGTGGATATCTACCAGATGCACAACCTGCAGGCAATACAGGATCCAGATGATGATACCACTGCACTTTATGCGCTCATGCAGGCAAAGAAGGCGGGCAAAATTCGCCATGTGAGCTTTACAGCCCATCGCAGGGATATCGCTGAACAGGGCATAAAAAGTGGCCTGTTCGATACGCTTCAATTCCCTCTCTCCTATCTTTCTGCAGACAGCGATCTGGAGCTGGTTCAAATGTGCAAAGAGCACGATATGGGCTTTATCGCCATGAAAGCCATGTCTGGCGGGCTATGCAGCAGCGCCAAAGCGGCTTTCGCCTACCAGCAGCAGTTTGATAATGTTGTGCCCATCTATGGCATTCAACGCCAGGAAGAGCTGGATGAGTGGCTTTTCTATGAACAGACGCTTCCCACCCTGGACGATGAGCTCATGGCTGTCATTCAAAAAGAACGCGCTGAGTTTGCAGGGGAATTCTGCCGGGCCTGCGGTTATTGCATGCCTTGCCCTGTGGGTATACAGATTCCAACCGTCGCACGCCTGCACCTGCTCTGCACCCGTTCGCCATACCAGAATTATATTACGGATGAGTATTACGAGAGCCTGAAAGTCGTAAACGACTGCCTGCACTGCGGGCAATGCTCTTCCCGCTGTCCTTATCAGATGGATGTTCCTTCCATGATCCGCAAGCAATACGATAAATACCTTGCTTTTTACGAGGAGCATAAGAGCGAAGTAAAGCGTTAAACACCCGAAAAAAGCCGCACATACGCGGCTTTTTTTCTATAAAAAACAGTGTGCTTTTTTCGGGCGTTGTCTGCGCGATTTCTTACAGCATTTTTCTATCATTTTGCTCGACAATCAACCATATCATGTTATAATGAATTTGAGCGCAAACCAAACCGCACATGCTTTGCGGAACCGCTTCGTCGGAATATTTAAGGTTTGCGTCAGGAGCTATTTATGATTGACAGCGATGTTTTTTGGTCTATTTTCAGCGTAGCATTTCCCATTGCGCTTGTATTTGTTTTTATTCTGCTTTGCTGGCGCAGGGTTCCGGCCGATAAGGCAATGGTCATCACGGGCATCAAAAAGCGCGTGCTTTCGGGCAAAGGCGGCGTAATGCTCCCCATATTCGAAACCAGCTGCGTCATTTCTCTGGAAAATATTTCCATGACTACGGATGTTACCGAGGCACCTTCCCAACAGGGAATTTTTGTAGATGTCGTGGGGACTGCGGTTGTCAAGGTGCGCAACGAGCGGGAAAGCATTTTTAAAGCGGTAGAGCAATTTTGCAGCGGCGATGCCGTTTCCACTAAAACGGTCATCAGCAGCATGGTCGAACAGATTCTGGAAGGAAAGCTGCGCGGCATCGTCTCTACCATGACGGTAGAGGAGATCAACTCCAACCGCGCCGAGTTTGAGCGGCGCACAGAGCAGGATATCAATAAGGAACTGGATGAGATGGGCCTTCAGCTCCTATCCTATTCCATTTTAAAAATTGCTACGCAAGGCGGCTATTTGGAAAACCGGGCGCGCCCTCAGGTTGCCCAATCTAAGGCAGAAGCGGAAATCGCAGAGGCAGAGCGCAAGCGCGATACGGACATCAAGACTGCTCAGGCAGCACAGGAAGGCCAAAAAGTCAAATTAGCTGCGGATGCGGAAATTGCCCGGGCAGAGCGCGATAAACTGCTGCGCATGGAAGGATTTCGCGCCGAGCAGGATCGCGCCAAGGCAGAGGCAGATGCATCTTATAAAATCCGCGAAATACAAGTGCAATCTGAGTTAGAACAACAGAAGGCAATTCTGGCAGAACAGGCGGCTATCACCGTAGAAAAAGAACTGGTCGCCACGGTGGAAAAACCAGCCAATGCACAAAAACGCAAAACGGAAATTGAAGCAGAGGCCGATAAAATTAAGGCTATCCGGCAGGCAGAGGCCCAGGCAGAAGCACTGCGCATTGATGCTCTTGCCCAGGCAGAAGCCCGTAAAATCAAGGCCCAGGCAGAGGCGGAGGCCATCCGCCTGACTGGTGAAGCAGAAGCAGAGGCCATTCGCGCTAAGGGAATTGCGGATGCCGATGCCAAGAGCAAATTGGCAGATGCTATGGCAAAATACGGCGATGCGGCAGTTGTAGAGCTGGTAATGGCAAGCTTGCCTGCCATGATGCAAAACATCGCAAAACCCATGGAAAATATCGACAAAATCACCGTCATCGATACTGGCGACGGGAAGGGCGGCGGCGCTGCGAAAATCGCAAAGACGGTCACAAATGTTGCAGGCGCTGGGCTTGAAACGCTCAAAGAGCTTACGGGTATCGACCTTGCCAATATCATTAAAGGCCTGGAAAAACAGCCCCTCCTTGGCGAGGCTTCTTCTCAAGCCGAATCTTCTTCTCAAGCGCCAGGCTCAGAAAAATAGCAAATGAAAGCCTCTTTGCAATAAGGGCAATGCGGCAGAAAAGCGGTTTAGGCAATATCCTAAACTGCTTTTTATTTAAAACATTTCCATATCCCTGCAAAAGTACAGCTTTCCCCCGCCCTTTCTATTTCCTTTCCCGCACAACATCCTCTTGTGCTAGCCTGCCCAGCAGGAGGGGAGAATCGGGTAAATGCATTTTCGCTCTGCTTCCCCTTCTGGCATAGCAATATTGGCACTCGCCATGGCATGCGCCATAAGCCCCAATATCCACACTGGGCGCGCACCCGCAGCCAGGCCGCTGTGCTGCGCCCTTTCCTGCACAAACGGGCTTTCCGGCAATCCTGGAAAGCAGCTCTGCATCTACACATTTTCCATGCGCTATCCCGTATTCTTCAAGCTCCATCTGCTCTGCACAGGTTTGCATGCGCATGCCATATGTATGGGCGATCTGCGCCAGACCCTTTGCAAGGTACTGCACTTCCCTCTCATTTGGCGGGCGTACCAAAAGAGCGTCCATCCTCCCCGCAATGGAGGGGTAGAGATCTAAAAAGCTAATGGTACACTGGGTCGTATAACCTTCCAGCTTTCGAGCGAGCCGCGCGAAATACTCAAGGTGCCAAAGAAGGCAATATCGCTCTGAAATCAGAATCGGGTCATACCGCCAAATGATGCGCTCCTTGCCAATATGTTCTGAAAGCTTTTGGAAAGTCTCAACCCCGCAAGCTCCTTTTTTAGGGATGCCCGGTTCCAAATCCCGGCCGTAGGAAGTCAGCGTATATTGGAAATAATAGGGGTATCCCTCAAACCTTTTCAAATAGGGGAAAAGCGGCACGGGGTTCTTAGTCCAAAAGACAATTCCATCCACATGTTCTGGGTCCAGCAAAACTTTTTCCACCTGATGAAAGCGAAAGGGGTTTCTCACCAGAGCATAACCTTCTTCAAAACGGCGCACAAGCCACTTCGCATAAAACGCGGGCAGATCTGTGCGCCTACTTGCGCTTACGATCATGCTTTTCTCCCCTCTGTGCCCTTTGGGCGCTCTCTAAACCCAAGCCGGCTTTTAAAAAAGTGCAGGCAACTGCCTGCACGGTAGATTCACTCCTGCTCTTCACCTTTGCGTTTTTTCTTTTCCCGAACTGCCCTGCATATCAGCCACGCCAATACCCAAACGCCCGAGATGACACAGGCCACAAGGAGCGCAGGAATTCCATAAAACATCAGCGCATCGGGCAGCGCCATTGCATAGGCCCTACGGCTGCGCACACTTTGCTTTGCCATTTGTATATCCTCCCGATAAAAGTATACCACGCTTCCCCTGCCTAGTCCACAGATTTCAGAGATTCCACCATATCCACCTGGCGAATCCTTTTATTGATAAACAAGCTGACGATCCAGGTAAACAGCATGGTCAGCACAACAGCTGTCAAATATCCTGCAAAGCTTACCGTGCGCCCAAGCATCATGGTATCTACTTCCACAGTTCTTACGACATACTGGTATAGAATCGTCCCAAGGCCCAGCCCCAGCACGCAGCCCAGCAGAGAAAGCACCAGCGTTTCCCGGAAAATATAGGAATTCGTTTCCTTCGCGCGAAAACCCAACACTTTGAGCGTGGCGATTTCCCGCACTCGCTCACCAACATTAATATTGGTCAGGTTATAGAGCACGATAAACGCCAGAATCCCGGCAAATGCGATGAGCACCAAAATAATGACATTCACACTGTCAATCGAGCCCCGAACAGATTCGATGATATCTGCATTGAGCGTCACAGTAAGCAATTCCCCTGAAAAGCTTCTGAGCTTTTCTATGGCGGCATCATTGTTTTGCGGGTTTGTCTTTATCACAAGCTGGGTATATTCCGGCTCTTCATCGGTCACCTGCCGGTAGAGCTGCGGAGAGATATAGATATAGTTAAAGACATAGTTTTCGCAGATATTCGTTACTGTCAATTCCATATCCTGAGCATCTGAGGCTGCTATTGCCTGTACGCGCAGCGTATCGCCTATTTCAAGATCCAGGTTGTCTGCGAGCTTTTCTGTGATAATCACACTGTCATCTCGAAGTGGGATGGGGGATTGATCCTGCCGGCGCCGCAAATTCACAAATTCCTCAATGCGCTCCGGCTCCTTTGGGATATAGAGATATGCCGTCATGGTATCTCCACCATCAGCACTGGTGACATTCATATTCCGATTCATCGTTTGCAGATAGCCCTCAAACAAATCCGGGTCCTCCAGCGCCTCTTCCAGCTCTGGCGACATTTGCTCCTGCTCTAGAGTTGTCATTACATCAAATTGATAGATGACTTCAAACTGGTTTTCCAAAATAGAGCCTACGGAATCCCGAATTCCCATAGCCGTGACGAGCAGACCCGTGCATCCTGCCACACCCGCCACCGTCATGATAAGCCGACGCTTATTCAAAAACAGATTGCGCGCAGTGGTCTTGGCTGTAAAGTTCAGCCGCTTCCATAAAAAGCCGATGCGCTCAAGCAAAATCCGCTTACCTGGCTTGGGCGCCCTTGGCTGAAGCAGGCGGGCAGGAACCTCGAATAGCGAGGCCCTGCATGCAAGATATGTGGCCCCAAGCGTAAATGCCAGTAGCGCTCCCGTGGCCTGCAATGCAATTCCCCAGCGAAAATCGATGATCATCTCGGGCAGCGAAAGCATAATACCATATGCATTCCAGATAATCTGGGGCAGCAAATACATGCCAATTCCAATGCCCAGTACCGAGCCCAGCAGCGTCGCAAAAGCTGCGTAAAACAGATATTTAAACCCTATTTTTGCATTGGAGTATCCGAGTGCTTTATATGTCCCAATTAGGCCGCGCTCCTCATCCACCATGCGTGTCATCGTAGTAAGAGCAACCAGTGCAGCCACCAAGAAAAACACGACGGGGAAAACCGTTTTCAGCTGGTTCATGCGCTCTGCACACCCATCATAGAGCACAACGCTCTCTGTTGCATCCCGATCTAAAACATACCAGACCGGCGCTTCCAACTCTGCAATCTGCTGCTCCGCATCTTTAATCTGTTGCTCTGCATCTCCCAGCTGTTTTTGGGCCTCTGCCTGGCCATCGGCATACTCCTGCTCGCCCTCCGCAAGCTCCTTTCTGCCCTCTTCCAGCTCTGCACGGGCGCTCTGCAACTGGCGCCTTGCCGCATTGAGCCGTTGCTCGGCGCTCTCAAATTCTGCCTGGGCGGCAGCTTTCTGCCCTTCCAGCTCCTGCTTTCCCTCTTCCAGCGCCTGGGCTGCCTGCTCCATGGCTGCGGCGTTTGCATCATATTCTTCCCATGCGGCATCCAGTTGTTCGCGCTGCGCTTGCAGCTCCTCCTGCCCCTGGGCGATGGCCTGTTCCAGCTGCTTTTGTGCAGCGACAAACTGTGCGGATTGTTTCGCATATTCCTCGCGCATAGCGGGGAGTTCTGGAACGCTTCCTCCCTGCTCCTCTATCTGCTCGGCCGCAGCGATTTCATCGGCCAGCTCTTTCAGCTCAGCGCCCCATGCTTGCAGCTTTTGTTTTTCCTCTTCCAGCTGCTGCTGAGCATTCGCGCTTTCCTGTTCAAAAAGGCTTTCATAGTTTTCCAGCTCTGCCCTGGCCTGCTCCAGCTGCTGCCGGCCCTGGGTTACCTGGGCCTCTGTATCTGCAAGCTTCTGTTCAGCTTCTTCCATTGCCTGCTGGTATGCAGCCTTTTGCTGAGAAAGCTCTTGCACGCCGTCTTCATACTCCCTTTGCCCTGCTGCGATCTCCTGCTCGCCCTGAGCTATCTGCTCGCGGGCGTCTTCCAGCTGAGCGGCAGCATCTGCAAGCTCCTTCTCCGCCTCTGCTCTGGCCTGCTCATATTCCTGCCTGGCTTCTTCCAGCTCTTCGTTTGCCTGATCTTGAATTTCACCCAGTCGGATCTGCTCGCGCTGATCGGCCAATTCCTCCAGCCGCACTTTTTCCTGCCCCACAAGGCTTTTATATTCTTCTTCAAATGCACTGAGGGCCTTTGCTCCTTCCACGGTGACATATAGATCCGTATACACCTCAGCCGAAAAGGCTTCCTGAGGAACATAGGCAGCATAATAAAGCGTGCCATTGCCCTGATCTGTTGTTCCAAGGGTGAAGGAAAGGTAGTAAGGGGATTCCACAATTCCCACAACAGTATATTGAAAGCACTCAAGCGTATTATCGAGCGCGCCATCTTCATTTGGGACGGAGATAAGACTCCCAATCTGCTCATAGTCCGCATCGACCGCCTTTTTTACAAGCACGCATTCGTCCTGCCTCTGGGGCCAGCGCCCTTCCAACAGCACTGGCATATTGATATCGTCATCCCCCATGCGCGTTGGATCTTCCGGCAGGCCGTGCAGGCGCAGCGTATATTCCGCATCGCCGATATCTGCCACGACATCTGCGCTGTAAGTAGCAAATACACCCAAAACGCCCTGCTCCTGGCGGATGGCATGAATATCCTCCTCTGTAAAGCCATATGTGGAAATCAGGCGCAAATCCATAAGGTTTTGGGCGTCGAAATAGTCATCCCCTGTATCCCACATATCCGGCGCAACCGCCGCCAGCCCCGCATATACTCCCGCTCCCAGCGCAACAATTGCAACGATGGAAAAAAAGCGGCTCAAAGAATAGCGTATCGAGCGAAATATATCTTTAACAAAAGCGCTCATTACCATTCAATCCTCTCTGCCGGCATGGGCTCCGGGTTTAAGCGAATATCTGTAATCGTGCCGCTGCTCACTTGAATCACACGGTCTGCAAGGGCGGTAAATGCCTGGTTATGCGTAATGACAACCACCGTTTTTCCACTTTTTTTGCAGGTATCCTGCAAAAGCTTTAAGATTGTTTTTCCTGTCCTGTAATCCAATGCGCCAGTTGGTTCATCGCATAAAAGCAGTTTCGGGTTCTTGGCCAGTGCCCGCGCAATGGCAACGCGCTGCTGTTCGCCGCCGGATAGCTGCGCCGGGAAGTGCTTCATGCGCTTAGAAAGCCCCACTTGTGCCAATACCTGCTCTGCCGGCAGCGGATCTCTGCAAATCTGTGCCGCGAGCTCCACATTTTCCTGGGCTGTCAGGTTTTGCACCAGGTTATAGAACTGAAATACAAACCCGATATCATAGCGTCGGTATTCCGTAAGCTGACGGGCATTATAATCGCTGATATCCTTTCCCTCTATCAGAATATGCCCCTCCGTACAACTATCCATGCCTCCCAGTATATTGAGGATCGTCGTTTTTCCCGCGCCCGAAGCGCCTACAATGACGACGAATTCTCCCTTTTCTATTGTAAAGCTTGCCCCATTCAGGGCATAGGTTTCTATCTCTCCCTGTCGATAGACTTTTGTTACACCCTGAAACTCCACGAATGCCATTTGCTTTCTGCACTTCCTTTTCCGCTTGACATTTTATTCGACATATGTATACTAACATTACAACGATTGCAAAAAGTGTATTTTAAAAATCCCAAGATGTCAAGAGCAGGAAAGGGGCATTCGTTGTATATTCAACAAATACCCCTTTTATGTAGAAAGGAGCATCCATGGCCGAAAAGAAAGACCTCCGCGTTCAAAAAACACACAAATTTGCATATGCAGCCCTATTTGAGCTGATGGAGCAAAAGCCTTTTGACGATATCAGTGTGACAGACCTTTGCCAAAAGGCCATGATCCACCGCACTACCTTTTACAACCACTTTGAGGATAAATCCCATCTGCTGCGCTGTGCGCTGGAGGCGATGCAGGAGGAGATCATCCATAAAATTCCCCAAATGGCAGACCCTCAGGTCTTTTTCATGGCAGTGCTGGATCGCGTTTTGGATCATCTCTATGAAAAGCGCTTCACATATTCCCGCATCCTGCGCGCCAATAACGGAGGAGATGTGACGCGGGTTTTCCACCGGTATATCGCCCAGCTGTTGACAGAAGATCTGGAGTATCTGGAACAAAAAGGAGTCCGGCATCCATCCGGGATTCCAAACGACGCTTTAGCGGAATTTTACACCGGGGCCTTTCTCTCCCTGGCCTGCTGGTGGCTGGAAAACGACCTGCCCATCAGCAAAGATCAGCTCCGCCACTATGTATACGAATTGATTCAGTAGGCCCTGCCTAACATATTGCGCACAAAAAGCATATGAGAAAGCGCCAGGGGAAGCCCCCTAGCGCTTTTGATATAATTTGTTCGTTTCATATTTGGGCTCGCAGGTGAGGTTGATGCCAAGCTTTCTGTATATTCCCTCGTCCACTGGGGAAAGCAGCACTGTCGAATGCGCCTCCAGCCCCTTCAGTTTGGGCAGCTGCTGCATGGCAATCTCCGCGTTTGGATCCGTTGCCGCGCAGATGGAAAGGGCGATAAGGGTTTCATCCATATGCAGCCTGGGGTTCCTGTTTCCAAGGCAATCTGTCTTGAGCCGCTGAATTGGCGCAATGACTTCGGGTGAAATGAGCAGCAGCTCATCCGAAAGCCCACCCAGCGCTTTTAGGGCATTGAGCAGCAGCGCAGAGGATGCCCCAAGCAGTGCAGATGTTTTGCCTGTGAGAATCTGGCCATTTCCCAGCTCCATCGCCGCAGCCGGAGCCTGGGTCTGCTCGTCTTTTAGAAGGGCTCTTGAGACAACAGGGCGATCCGAAATGCTGGCGCCGGAGCGCTCCATCAGCAAGGCGATCTTTGCGATAATATCCTCCTCTATCATGCCCTTTCTCTGCTCGCACAGCGCCGCATAATAGCGCCGGATGATCTCCTGGCGCGCTGCAGAGCGCACCACTTCATCATCCGTAATGCAGAACCCCGCCATATTGACGCCCATATCCGTAGGGGATTTATACGGGGAATGCCCCAAAATGCGCTCGAACATTGCGCTCAACACCGGGAACACTTCCACATCCCGATTGTAGTTTACTGCGGTTTGCCCATATTCTTCCAAATGGAAGGGGTCTATCATATTGACATCGTTCAAATCCGCCGTAGCCGCCTCATAGGCGATATTCACCGGGTGCTTCAGGGAAAGATTCCAGATCGGGAATGTTTCAAACTTCGCATAGCCCGCCTTCACGCCCCTTTTATGCTCGTGATAAAGCTGCGAGAGGCAGGTTGCCATCTTCCCGCTTCCCGGGCCGGGCGCCGTCACCACCACCAAAGAGCGCTCTGTCTGGATAAAATCGTTTTTCCCATAGCCCTCCTCGCTGACGATTTTTTGTATGTTGGAAGGATAGCCTTCAATAGGATAATGCAGATAAACCTTGATGCCAAGATTTTGCAGCCGCTTTTGGAATGCATCTGCCGCGCTCTGGCCCTGATAGCGCGTAATGACGACGCTTCCAACATAAAGGCCAATGGAGCGAAAAGCATCGATCAGCCGCAGAATATCCGCATCATAGGTAATGCCCAAATCGCTGCGCACCTTGTTTTTCTCAATATCACCGGCTCCAATACAGAAGATGATCTCTGTCTTCTCTTTAAGCTCCTGCAAAATTCGAATTTTGGCGTTCATCTCGAAGCCTGGCAGAACCCTGGCGGCGTGATAGTCGTCAAATAGCTTGCCGCCAAACTCCAGATATAATTTATTA
>USII01000002.1 GCA_900554725.1 uncultured Eubacteriales bacterium | reverse complement strand
ACACGCATAATCTCTCTTTTCTGGTGGCAGGTTGCATCATTTTTCTTTCTGTTCCGAATATTTATATTAATTTTTCGAAGATTATTCGTATTATAACATATCCCTGCCCATAAATCCAGAGGGTTGCGCGCTTTTTAAGATTTTATTGTTCTCTTGCGATAGATTTAGTATAATAAGAATAGAAAAAAAGGAACAGAATATCCCGTATCAGGAAAGGAATGGAATCATGATAAACTTTGAGGATTATAAGGAAGGGATCATTCACTTTATTGGAATTGGCGGCTGCTCCATGAGCGGCCTTGCGCAGATACTGAGTAACCTCGGCTACCGGGTGAGCGGCTCGGATTTAAACGAATCACCCTTTACAAAAACCTTGCAGAAACGCGGCATTCCCGTTCACTTCGGGCACGATGCCTCCTATGTGGAGGGCGCATCTTTGGTTATCTATTCTGCGGCAATCAAGCCTTCGAATGTGGAATTTGCCTATGCAAAAGAGCACGGAATTCCCATGCTGGAGCGCTCGGTTCTGCTGGGGCAAATTAGCCGGGGCTATCAAAAATCCATCTGCATTGCAGGCTGCCACGGCAAGACAACCATCACTTCTATGCTCGCCCTGATCAGCAACGATGCCCATATCGACCCTACTGTGCATGTGGGCGGCATGGTGGATTTCCTTTCCGGCGGTGTGCGTCTTGGCAAAAAGGATTGCTTTATCACAGAGGCATGCGAATATGTCCGCAGCTTTCTGACACTTCATCCGACGCATATCGTCATCAACAATATCGACGACGACCACTTGGATTGCTATCGGGATATCGATGAGATTATCGATACTTTTGTGCAGTTTGTCGGCCTGCTTCCCAAAGGAGGCGTGTTGTTTGCCAATCCAGACGATGAAAGCACCAAAAAGGCGCTGGCTCGGGTCAACTGCAAAGTAATCACGTACAGCATGCAGGGTGCGGGGGACTATAATTCCGCCAATGTATGTTATGATTCCCTTGGAAACCCGCAGTTTGACATTGTAAAAGAAGGAGAAGTGCTGGGGCATATCGTGCTGCGCGTTCCCGGGCTGCACAATGTACAAAATGCGCTGGCCGCCTGCGTTGTAGCATATGAAACGCTGGGCATTGCATTTGAGGAGGCCGCCGCAGCGCTTTTGCACTACCATCTGGCGGGCCGCCGCTTTGAGCTTGTTGGCGAGCGGGATGGCGTAAAGATTTTTCACGATTACGCCCATCACCCCACAGAAATTAAAGCCTGCCTGGAGGCCGCGAGCAATTATCCCCATAAAAAACTCTATGTTCTATTCCAATGCAACTCCTTTACGCGTGCACGCACACTGCGCAAAAAATATGGCTTGGCCTTTGAGAAAGCGGATGTTGTTCTTGTGCCGGATCTCTATCCTGGGCGGGATATCGATACCGGCGATATCCACGCGTCGGACCTCGTCGCCGAAATCAACGCCCATTCGCATAACGCCTGCTATCTGCCCACTTTCGAGGATATTAAGGCATATCTGCTGCAACACTGGCAGCCCGGAGATATCGTCGTGACGCTGGGCTCGGGAGATGTATATAAAAAACAGATGGTGCTCCTGGAAAAATAGAAAAAAGCGGAGGGCAAAGCCTTCCGCTTTTTTCTATTCCTTCTTGGCTGCCCTCCCCATCGAGGCCTTCATCCGCTCCAATGCCCGGCGCAGCGGCACAAAGAGAGCCAGTGCCGCGATAAAGTTTCCCCCGCAATGCGCGAGATCAAACGGAATGCCCGCAACCCAATAGGAAACCCCTGCCGCCCATCCTCCCGCCAGAAAATAGGGAATCGAGCAAAGTGCGCCAAAGCAAAGCCCATAGGCTGCCGAGATCAGAGCCCAGGCAAAAACTCCTTTTACCTTGCGGCAAAGCCAGCTTATGCCGGCCAAGATAGGCCAGAGGTAGAGATAGGAGAACCACCAGATTCCAAACCCGTAAACCAGGCCTTCCAGCAGAACAAATACCCCCAGCATGGGAATTACACTTCTTCCAAAAGTCAGCGTAAAAACGATGACCAGAATGGATACCACTTCAATATTGGGCAAAAAAGCCAGCGCTACCTGCGCCACAAAGAGCAGCGCGCCAAAGGCTGCCGCCAGGGCAATATCCCTGGTTTTTGCGGAAAACTTAATAGCCCACCTTGAAGGTGATCTCATAGCTTTCCCCATCTGCAATGGGCGTGCTGTCCACGCCTGTATTGACCATTTCTCCGCCCTTAGTAAAGCACCACCATTCCTGATTTTTATCCTCTACTGTTTCGCCATCCACCGTTTTGACAAATAAGCCATATTCCGATTCCTCCCCCTGGATGAGGTTTTCCTGCTCCAGCGCGCCGCGCAAAAATTCTTCATCTGTCGCGATCTCGAAATTCTTTACGCTCTCATCCTTATGGACAACCTGTACTGCAATGGTTTTCTGCCCCTCTACAGCGCTCGGGGCAAATTGCCGCCATATGAGAACCATACCGACAATCACAACCACTAGCACCGCAAGGCCAATAAAAATTCCTTTTTTCTGCCACCACTTCTTTTGTTCCATAAAAAAACACCTTCCCTTTCGCTCTGCCGAATTCGCACAGCACAAGAAAAGATGCCTCCCTATCCCAAGAGGAACCCGTTTCTGCTCACCAGCCAATTTACTCGTGGCGCTGTGGCAAGCCATGGGCAAGTCTTCTGGCTTGGGCATCACCGCCACGCGCCGCCTTCCCAGTTTCCCAGTGGCATTTGGCGCGCGCTCCGCCCATACAGCGACGAGTTCGCACAGGCCTCTCACCTGTTTCCTTTTTCAGCCGAGCCGCGCCTTTACGCGCCCGGTCACCCTAGGCCTTATTCGGTTTTCTACCGCCATCATACCATGGCGGCGGTTCTCCCGTCAACCGGCGGTCGGCCGCTCCAAAAAAAGAAAACAGCCAAAAGGCTGTTTTCTACCGCTCCATTTTGTTTGCCCGGCGCAATCTTTGCAAAATATCCTCAAAGTATTCGGGCAGCGGCGCAGAGAATTCCATGCGCTGCCCTGTGCGCGGATGTACAAGGGTGAGCTTTCCCGCGTGCAGCATCTGCCCCCAGGTACGAAAGGGCGGCTTCTTTCTTGAATAAAGAGGATCTCCCACTACCGGATGGCCAATATGTGCCATATGCACGCGAATCTGGTGCGTGCGCCCCGTTCTGAGGGATAGTTCCAGCAGCGTATAATCCCAAAACCGCTCCAGCACCCGCCAATCTGTCACAGCCTCGCGCCCCCCGGGCACCACGGCCATTTTCTTTCTCTCGGTTTTATGCCGGGCGATGGGCGCATCTACCCTTCCGCTCTCCTCTCGGAAATTTCCATAGCACAGCGCAATATATACGCGCCCCGCCTCCTTTTTGGCAATTTGCTCTGCAAGGCTCCGATGGGCGGCATCGTTTTTGGCAACTACCAGCAGGCCTGTGGTATCCTTATCGATGCGGTGCACAATGCCTGGGCGAAGCTGCCCGTTAATTCCCGAAAGATCCCGGATATGATAGAGGAGCGCGTTTACCAGCGTGCCCGTTTCATTGCCCGGCGCAGGGTGAACCACCATGCCTTTTGCCTTATTGATAACCGCAATATCCTCATCTTCATAGACAATGCAAAGCGGCAGATTTTCGGGCACAAGGCCAATCTGCTCGGCCTGCGGAATGCGCGCCACAATCTCATCCCCGGGCTTTACCGGATCTGCAGCACTGCCTGGCCGGCCGTTGATCAGCACCTCTCCCTTTGCAATGAGGCCCTGATAAAAGGAACGGCTGTGGCCCGCTGCCTGCTCGGCCAAAAATTTATCCAGGCGCTTATAGCCTTTTTTTGCACAAAGCGCAAGCTCCTCCATCAGGAATGCTCCGCCAGCTGAGCTTCCAGCTCTGCGCGCTTTTTCTGCGTTTCCGCCACTTTTTTCCGCATTTTTTCCAAACTCTGCTCCAGGCGCTGGATCTTTTGACTATAGGAGATCTCCTTTTCCTTGAGCCCCACAATCCTTCTTTCCATCTTCACTTTCTGCCTGTCCTGGCTGGTCAGCTGTCCCATGCGCCTCGCCCCCCTTTTCCACCACTTTTGCTCCCTCGTTTTGAAACTCCAAAAAGATGAGAGACATGAAGAGGAAGATTGTCCCCATCGTGACGCAGATATCCGCCACATTGAATACTGCAAACTCGACAAAATCAAACCGGATAAAATCCACCACATAGCCCAAAAAGAAGCGATCTATCACATTGCCCAGCGCCCCGGCTATCATAAGAGAAAGGGCTACTTTTGACAGCGCGTGAATGCGCCCACGATAGCGCACCAGAAAATAGGTCAAAAGCAGCGCCAGCAGGAGCGATGCAATCGCAAGAGTAAGCGTCATGCCACTGCCCATGCCAAAGGCCATTCCGGTGTTTTCCACATAGGTAAAGGATAACACGCCCGGCACTACTACCGGGCTTTCGCTCATCAGGTTTTCTACTGCCCACATCTTGGAGAGCTGATCTGCCGCCACCCCAAGAAATACAATCAATGCATATATCATCTCTGCCTCAGCTCATCACAAGATAGGCGTTGATAAACGGGTCTATCTCTCCGTCCATCACCGCGGTAATGTTTCCAGATTCCGCGCCGGTGCGGTGATCTTTTACAAGAGTATAGGGCTGGAACACATAGGAGCGGATTTGACTTCCCCACTCAATTTTTTTCATCTCGCCCTTGATGGACTGCATCTCCTCTTCCATCTTGCGCTCTCGCTGTTCCACCAGCTTTGCGCGCAGCATGTTCATACAGGCCTCTTTATTTTGAATCTGAGAGCGCTCGTTCTGGCACTGCACGACAATCCCCGTCGGCAAGTGCGTAATGCGCACAGCGGAATCCGTCTTATTGACATGCTGGCCGCCTGCGCCCGAAGAGCGATAGGTATCGATTTTTATCTCATCGGGGTTTATTTCGATATCTCCCTCGTCTGCCTCGATCTGCGGAATAACATCCAGCGAAGCAAAGGAAGTATGCCTGCGCGCTGAAGCATCAAAGGGCGAAATGCGCACCAGCCGGTGCACCCCTTTCTCCCCTTTGAGATACCCATAGGCATTGAGCCCATCCACAAGGAATGTCACACTTTTGATGCCTGCCTCTTCACCATCCAGATAATCGAGCACCTTTAATTGATAGCCATGCCGCTCTGCCCAGCGGGTATACATGCGGTAGAGCATGCTCGTCCAATCCTGGGCTTCTGTGCCGCCGGCGCCGGCATGCAGGGAGAGAATCGCGCTGTTGGCATCATACTTTCCGGAGAGCAGCGTCGCCAAATGGAACTGCTCCACTTCTTTTTCCACCTGCTCCACTGCCTGCACAATCTCTTCATCCAGGCTGCCATCTGCTGCCTCTTCTGCCAGAAGGATGAGCGTCTGCGCATCTTCCAGGCTGCCCTCCAGTTTTGTATATGTTTCCAGCTTGTTTTCCAGCGGCCGCACTGCCCGGGCTACCCGGTTGGCCTTTTCCACATCCTCCCAGAATCCGGGCGCTTCCATCTGTTCCCGATACTCTGCCAGCTCTTTTTTCAGCCCGGCAAGGTCAAAGGGACTCACCTGCCTCTTTCAACATGTTTTTTGCGCTCTGCACCCGGTCTTTATAGTCCTCCAACAAAATCATGTGAAAATCACCTCACTTCAGCTCCGCAAGCGGAACAATCCCGTTTTCTCATCATTATATCATAGCCGCTGTGCCTTAGGCATTTCTCCCGCAGCAGTTCTTATATTTTTTTCCGCTCCCGCAAGGGCAGGGATCATTTCTGCCCACCTTCTTTGCCACGCGGCGCTGGGCCGGCTTTTCCGCGCCCTTGCCGCCATGACTTGCAGATTGGGGCTGCATTGTCTGCACCCGCTCCACCTTTGTGCGCACGGTCACGCGGAACAGCGTTTGCACCGTGCCCTGCTGGATGGCAGAAATCATCTCATCGAACATATCAAATCCCTCTTTTTGATATGCCACAACGGGATCTGTCTGCCCATAAGCCCGAAGGCCAATGCCATCGCGCAGCTGATCCATGTTGTCGATATGTTCCATCCACTTGCTATCCACTTCTCTCAGCAGCACGACGCGCTCTATCTCCCGCATATCCAGGCCTGCCTCTTCCAGCTCTGCGCTCTTTTTCTCATAGGCAGCCTGAGCGCGCTCCAACAGAAGCGCCCCGATATCCTTCCCCCGCCGTTTTTCCACCTCGTCCTCGGTGAGCGGCTGCAAATATGCCGCAGGGATGACGCTGTGAAGCGCTAGGTTGAGCGCCTCCAAATCCCACTGACTATATGGAATTTCTCCCGGGCAGTGTGCAGCGACAATCTGCTCGATGGTAGAGCGGAGCATCTGCTTTATGGTATCGCGAATATCCTCTCCCATCAGCACTCTTCTGCGCTGCGCATAGATCACTTCCCTCTGCTGGTTCATCACATCATCGTACTTCAAAACCTGGCTGCGGGATTTATAGTTGCGCTCCTCAATGCGCTTCTGCGCTTTTTCAATCTGCCGCGTCATCATGCCATATTCCAGCGGGATATCCTCTCCGCCCGAAATCTTTTCAATGATCATGCGGATGCGCTCTCCGCCAAACAGGCGCATGAGGTCGTCCTCCAGAGCGACATAGAAGCGGGAAGCGCCCGGGTCTCCCTGGCGGCCGCTTCTGCCGCGCAGCTGATTGTCTATGCGGCGGGCTTCATGCCGCTCTGTGCCGATGATATAAAGCCCTCCCGCCGCAACCACTTTATCGTGCTCGGCATCCGTCTGTTTTTTATACCCCTCATAGAGCTCATGATAGAGCGCCCGCGCCTTCAGCACCTGCTCATCCTGGGTATCCAGGTGCATGGAAGCGGTATAGATAAGATCCTCATCATACCCCTGACGGCGCATTTCGCTCTTGGCCATATAATCCGGATTGCCGCCCAGCAGAATATCCGTGCCGCGCCCTGCCATGTTCGTCGCAATCGTGACGGCTCCATATTTTCCTGCCTGTGCGATGATCATGGCCTCTTTTTCATGGTTTTTGGCGTTGAGCACCTCGTGCCGAATGCCCTGGCGCTTGAGCATGCCACTCAAAATCTCGCTGTTTTCCACCGAAACCGTGCCCACAAGTATGGGCCGCCCGGTCTTATGCACCTCGCAGATTTCCTGGATAACCGCCTCAAACTTCGCCCTGACTGTGGGCAGAATAATATCGTTCTTATCCTCGCGGATCATGGGGCGGTGCGTAGGGACCTGAACAACCGCCAGGTTGTAGATGCCTTCAAATTCTGCTTCCTCCGTCTTGGCGGTTCCCGTCATGCCTGAAAGCTTCTTGTACATGCGGAAAAAGTTCTGGAATGTGATGGTGGCAAGCGTTCTGCTTTCCCGCTCCACCTTGACGCCTTCCTTCGCTTCGATAGCCTGGTGCAGGCCATCGCTATACCGCCGGCCAATCATCAGCCGCCCGGTGAATTCATCTACGATAATGACTTCCCCATTCTGCACCACATAGTCGATATCCCGCCGCATGGTCTTATGCGCCCGCAGCGCCTGATAAATATGGTGGTTCAGCTCCTGGTTTTCCATATCCGCAAAGTTTTCCAGTTTAAAATACTTCTCGGCCTTGGAAACCCCTTCCTCTGTCAGGTTGACGGTTTTCGCCTTCTCATCGACGATATAATCCTCTTCCTCTTTCAGCTTGCGCACAAACCCATCTGCCAGAGCATAGAGCTCGGTTCCCTTCTCTCCTGCCCCTGAAATAATCAGGGGAGTGCGCGCCTCGTCTATCAAAATGGAGTCCACTTCGTCGATGATGGCATAATTGAGCTCCCGCTGCACAAGCGCATCCCGGCTGACTTTCATATTATCCCGCAGGTAGTCAAATCCAAGCTCGTTGTTTGTCGCATAGGTGATATCGCAGGCATAGGCAGCCTTCTTTTCCTCGCTCGTCATATCCCGGACGATGAGCCCCACGCTATAGCCCAAAAAGTTGTAAAGCTTGCCCATCCACTCGCTATCGCGCCGGGCAAGGTAGTCGTTCACTGTGACGATATGCACACCCTTTTTAGGGATGGCGTTCAGGCAGGCCGCAAGCGTTGCCACAAGGGTCTTGCCCTCGCCGGTTTTCATCTCGGCAATATCGCCATTGTGCAAAATAATCCCGCCCAGAAGCTGCACATAATAGTGCTCCAACCCCAGCACGCGCCGGCTGGCCTCCCGCACCTGCGCAAATACTTCGGGCAGCAGATCATCCAGGCTCTCTCCCTTTTCATAGCGCGCACGAAATTCCTCTGTTTTTGCCGCCAATTCCTCTTCAGAGAGCTTTACAAAATCCTCCCTGAGCGCTTCAACTTTATCCGCCTGTTTTCTGGCATTTCTTAAAAATTTATCTTCCCGGTGAAAAAGTCCCATAATTCCCTCATTTTCTGCCTTTGCAGGCCTGAGCCCTTGTGCACAGACCTCCCCAGCTTGTCATTTACAGTAAGTATATTCTACCATTTCAGAGAAAGACATTCAATGTACCGCTGCCGCGGCATGTAAACAATTTGAGAATTTCCCCTGCATTTTCTCTGCCCTTTGCAAAAGAGCCGCCCCCTTCCAGACCATCGGCGAATTTTAAGGAAGCCTTGAAGAGCAGGAATCCGAATGCTATACTAAATCTATCCCAAAGCAAAGGAGAAAAACTATGCTCTACACGATCGAAAACAGCGAAATTCGCGTTCAGATTTCGGATATGGGCGCGGAACTGCAATCCATCTGCCTCAAGGCCGATGGTTCCGAATATCTCTGGCAGGGCGATAAGACCTTCTGGAGCGGCAGAGCCTATAATCTGTTCCCCATCTGCGGCCGCCTGAGCGAAGGAAAGTATACCTATGCCGGCAAAACATACGAGATGAACCTGCATGGTTTCGCCCGCAAAACGGTGTTTGAGGCGGTAGATCAAGGGCCGGATAGCATCAGCTTCCACCTTGCCGCCAGCGAAGCTTCCCTTGCGCAATACCCGTTCCATTTCGATTTGACCCTTCACTATCAGCTGGAGGGTACAGGCGTCCGGACGACATTTATCGTAAAGAACTTGGATGAAAAGACCATGATTTTTGCGGTGGGCGGGCATCCCGGTTTCCAGGTTCCCCTTACAAAGGGCGAGGCCTTTGAGGATTATTATCTGGAATTCGATTGCCCAAAGCCCGCCAGGGCTATCGTCATGAGCCCAACCTGCTATACCACCCGGGCCACAGAGCCCTTTGCCCTGGAGGGCGGAAAAATTCTCCCTCTGCGGCACGACCTTTTTGATAACGATGCCATCGTTCTGCAGGATATGTGCAAGGCCATTACCTTAAAGAGCAAAAAGAGCAGCAAAGAGGTGCGGCTGGAGTATCCGGATATGAATTATCTCGGCCTATGGCATGCGCCTAAAACGCAGGCTCCCTATATCTGCATCGAGCCCTGGTACAGCGTGCCCGCCTACGACGGCGAAATCGACGCGTTGGAAACCAAGCGGGATATGATTCATCTAAACAGCGGGGATACCTACGAAAATAGCTATGTCATCTCCATCAAATAGTTCGTGGGCGCATAAGAGGGCAGAAAAATTCTGCCCTCTTTATTTTGTTTGCCATCCCGCGTTACATGCCGCATAAAAAGAGGGCCTGCAGGCCCTCTTTTTATGGCAGTTAATCGTATTCCGGCTCCAACAGGCCGAAGTTTCCATCTTTTCTCTGATAAAGCACATTGACATCCCCCGTATCCGCAGATAGAAACACAAAGAAACTATGGCCCAGAAGCTGCATCTGCAAAATTGCCTCCTGTTCGCTCATCATCTGAATCGGAAAGCTCTTGCGGCGAACGATCTGGGCTTCCTCTTCCTCCTGTGGCTCTTCCTGCTCCAAAAACAGCGGTGCTTCCTTATAAGCGCTTTCATGCAGCCGCTTCTCCAGTTTCTTGCGGTGGCGGCGAATCTGTTGTTCTATTTTCTTAAGAGCAGCATCGACAGATGCATACATATCCCCGCTGACTTCCTCCGCGCGAAGCATTACCCCGCCCTCCAGCGGAACCATAACCTCAGCGATGTGCCTGCCCTTCTGTATGGAAAGTGTGATCAGAAGCTCTGTCTCCTCCCGGAAATAGCGGTCCATCTTGGCCGCGCGCTTCTCTGCGTTCTCCTTTAGATACTGTGAAACATCGATGCCTTTGCCTTTGACGATTGTACGCATAAACACATCCTCCTTATCTCAGGAAGGCGCTGCGCCTCCCTTGTTATTAAATATTTCCACGATCGGCCGCAAATATCCTTTTGAAGGGAATGCCCGCACTGCGCATTTTTTGTGACAAAAAGGTGAACTTTTCAAAAGACCGCAAGACTGCAAAAAAGCTCGGCCATCGCCGAGCTTTCCTCTTGCCAGGCATGCGCCAGCTGACCTGGTTTTTGCCCCCACACTCGCCGCCTGGAAGGTTCGCTCATAAGGCATCCTGCCTCCCCACTACTGCTCCTCTCGGTTTCCCGGGCGGGCTTACCTCTAAACCGCACCATGCTCACCGGCATTTTGCCGGGTTACGTGGATCGTTTCGCCTGCGACTGGCCTCGATTTTCAACCACAGACCTGACGCTGCCTGGCGCCATTTATTATACCCGAATCCGAAAAAAAAGAAAAGGTCCGCCTTTTCTTCCCCGGCCCGCGCAAAAGCGCTTCTGCCTTTTTGCTCCACACCGTTTCACCTTAGGCCCGGGCAAATACGGCCGCTGCCACGCTGGCTCCTGCCTGCTCCAGCACAGCGCCGCACTCCCTAAGCGTCGCTCCGGTTGTGGCAATATCGTCCACTAATAGAATGCGCTGCCCTGCCATGAGCTCCGCACCTTCTTCCAGAGCAAAAGCGCCTTTCAGGTTTTCCTCCCTCTTCTGAGCGGAAAGGCGGGATTGCACCTTCGTCTTTCGTGCGCGCCTAAGCAGCGGCGCCACCGGGAGGTTCATTCGCCGGCCAATTTCCCGGGCCAAAAGTTCAGCCTGATTATACCCGCGCCAGGCCTGCCTCCTGGCGGAAAGAGGCACATAGGTGATGAGCCAAAAGCGTTCCTCATGCGCCAATAAAAGATCCGCCATTGGCTCTGCAAGCGCATCTGCCAGCCAGGGCCGACCCTGCATTTTATATCGCAGAACCAGCGTGCGAACGCTTCCTCCATAAGCATAACAGCTATAAAGTGCCCTGCCATTTTGCATTTCCTTCTGAGGGCGCCAATGCCTGCGCAGCTCCCTCGCGCATTTTGGGCATACCGCCCCTTCTGGGATATCCCTGCCGCATACGATACAGGTCTCAACCCTCCCAAACAGAAGGCTACTGGCCGCGCTTTCTATCCTCTTCCAGCATTTGGAAAAGTTCGTCCCATTCATCCTTTTGCCTCTCTTTTCTCTGCGCCAGCTTCTGCACCATTTCTGCCTGAGCGCAAATTTCATGGTCCAGCGCAGTATACCGGCGGGAAACCCGTGCGTTTGCCACCATGTGCCAAATCGTGCGCTGGCTTCCCACAAGGATCATCTTGCGCTTAGCGCGGGTAATCGCAGTATAGAGGAGGTTGCGCGTGAGAAACTCGCTATAACCATAGAACAGGGGGAGGATTACCGTATCAAACTCGCTTCCCTGGCTTTTGTGCACAGTGACGGCATAGGCATGCTCCAGCTCGGCCAGCTCGGTTTGGCTATATTCCGCCAGGCGGCCATCATCGAAGAGAACCTCCAGCGTGTGCTGAGCAGTATCGATGGAATCGATGCGGCCAATATCCCCGTTAAAGGCCCCTGTCCCCGCCGTGAGCGCCCGAATACTGCCCTTCAAATACCACTCTTTTGCATAGTTATTGGCCGTCTGCATCACCTTATCGCCTTGGCGGTAGATGGTATCGCCAAATTCCAGCTCTGGCTTTTCCGCCCTGCGCGGGTTCAGGCGCTCGCGGATCTCCTTGTTGATGCGATAAACGCCAATCTGCCCCTTTTTCACCGGGCAAATGATCTGCACTTCATCCATGGGAATGCCCTCTTCCAGGCGCTCCTGAAAGGCGCGAATCGTGCGCTCCAGCGCCTCTTCCGCCGTCTTTGTAGGCAAAAACAGAAAGTCTCCCGCCAAAAACAGGTCGATCTGCTGGCCCTGGTTCACTTTATGCGCGTTCATGGCAATATTGCCCTGGCTGCGGAAAACCTCCCGCAGAACCGCCACAGGAAGCTGCCCACTCTTTATGATATCCTTGAGCACATTGCCCGGCCCTACGGAGGGAAGCTGATCGCTATCCCCCGTAAGAATGAGGCGCGTGCCCGGCGCCAATGCCGCCAGCAGGCTTCTTAGCAGGAAAATATCCACCATGGAAGTCTCGTCGATAATGACGGCATCCGCCTCGATGGGGTTATCCTCATCCCGCGCGAAGCGGCTGTATTCGGAGATATCCTCCCCCGGCTGCGCGCCAAATTCCAAGAGCCGGTGGATGGTCTTTGCAGGGCGCAGCGTCGCCTTTTCCATGCGCTTTGCCGCCCGCCCGGTGGGCGCGGCCAGAGCCGTTACAATGCCGCTCTTCTCAAAAATCTCCAGAATCTGGTTTAGAATCGTCGTCTTTCCCGTACCCGGACCGCCTGTGATGACACAGACCGGGCAGGATGCTGCCAGCATCACCGCCCGCTCCTGCTCTTCCGAAAGCAGATCGTCCTTTTTTAGGATATCCTCTACAAGCGCGCTGGAAACCTCAATCTTAGGCGCCGCCTTGGAGAGCTGCACCAGGCGGTAGGCGGCATAGGATTCCGCCAGATGCGCCGTATTGAGGGCCACTGCGCGCACCCCATTATAGCTGTTTTCCGCCAGGGCGCCCCGCTCTGCAAGCCGCCCTTCCGCTTCCAAAACCCGCCCTTGCTCCTCCTGCAGAAATTCCGCCGCCGCCTGCACTGCTTCATCCAGGGGGAAGCAGGTATGCCCCGCTTCCATTTTGCGCTTTAATATATGCAGAAAGCCGCTTTCCAGCCGCATCTTTGCATAGCGCTCCATTCCAATTTCTGCGGCGATGCGGTCGGCCTTTAAAAAGCCGATGCCCGGCACATCCTCAATGAGCCGATAGGGGTTCTGCTCGATAATATAGGCTGCGCTTTGCCCATAGGCCTCGTAGGCCGCCATCGCCTCCTTGATGGAAAGGCCCATGCCCTGCAGGGAGATGATGACGCCCCGGATGGTCTGAAGGCCGACAAACTGCTCGTGAATTTTATCCGCCATTTTGGGGCTGATTCCCTTGATCTGCGCCAGTCTTCTTGGATTGTTTTCGATCACAGAAAAGGATTGCTCATGGAACTGCTCCACAATGCGCCGGGCAATGACTTCCCCCACGCCCTTGATGAGCCCGCCCGCCAGAAACAGTACGATGCTCTCATCGTTCTCCGGCATTTTGGATTCCATGCTCACAACTTTAAACTGTTCGCCGTAAGTCTTATGCGTGGTATAGCCGCCGTAAAAGCGGACATACTCCCCCGGCTGGATTAGCGCAATATTGCCCACACAAACCACAAGCTTTCCCTCGCAATCCAAGTCCAGCACTGTATATCCGTTTTCTTCGTTGCGGTAGACGATATCCGCAACCGTTCCCTCCACATAAGACAATGCCTATTTCTCCTCTTTTAACTGCTCCACCCTATCCAGCCGCTCCCAGGGCAAATCCAGGTCTGCCCGCCCAAAGTGGCCATATGCCGCAACCGGAGCATATGATATCTCGCGCAGGTGCAGATCTTCTATGATGCTGCCCGGTCGCAGATCGAAATTGCGGCGGATGATTTCCGCCAGCTTCTCATCGCTGTATTTTCCCGTTCCATGCGTATCCGCCAGCACCGAAACGGGCTGGGCCACGCCGATGGCATACGCCAGCTCGATTTCGCATCGCTCTGCCAGCCCGGCCGCCACAATATTCTTGGCCACATAGCGAGCCGCATATGCCCCGCTTCTATCCACTTTCGTCGGGTCCTTTCCCGAAAAAGCGCCGCCGCCGTGGCGCGCATACCCGCCATAGGTATCCACGATGATCTTGCGCCCCGTAAGCCCGGAATCGCCCCTGGGCCCGCCGATGACAAACCTCCCCGTCGGGTTGACAAAAATTTTGGTCTTATCGTCCAGAAGGCGCGGATCGATAGCGGGCAAAATCACTTCCTTTATGATGCCCTCCCGCACCTGCTCCATCGGGATATCTATATGCTGGGAAGAGACGACGATGGTATCGATGCGCTTTGGCCTGCCATCCTCATATTCCACGCTCACCTGGCTCTTTCCATCCGGCATGAGAAAATCCAGAATGCGCTCTTTTCTCACAAACGCCAGCCGCCTTGTCAGCGCATGCGCTGCCGCAATGGGAAGCGGGAGGTATTCCTCCGTCTCCCGGCAGGCATAGCCAAACATCATACCCTGATCTCCCGCGCCCGTTTCCCTGGCGCCCGTGCCCCGGCTTTCCAGCGCTTCTTCCACGCCCATTGCAATATCGCAAGACTGTTCGTCTATGCTCGTAAGCACGGCGCAGGCATCCGCATCAAAGCCGGAATCGCCCCCTGTATAGCCGATTTTGCGTATGGTATCCCGGGCAATTTTGGGAATATCCACATAGGCGTTCGTGGTAATTTCCCCCATCACCAGCACAAGGCCGGTATTTACCGCCGTCTCGCAGGCCACCCGCGCCTGCTTATCCTGCGCTAAAATCGCGTCCAGCACCGCATCCGAAATCTGATCGCAGATTTTATCCGGGTGCCCTTCCGTAACAGATTCCGAAGTAAAAAGCCTCCTCATATTCTACCTCCCAAAAAAGAAACCCCGCCGCACAACCGCGGCGAGGCACAAGCTGCTTTTTTCTGCTCATCTCTCAGCTTGCGCCGCAGGATTTGGCACCGAATTTTCTCCGGTTGCCGGGCTTCACAGGGCCTGTCCCTCCGCCACTCTTGATGAGTTTCTTTATTATACCATATCGGCCCCCGCTTGCAAAGAGAATTCACCCATATTATACTAAAATGGTTTCGAATAGCGAAAGGAGATGCCATGAAAAAGGTATTGGGATGTCTGCGCCGGGCGTGCGACGAATTTACAATGATAGAGGATGGGGATAGGATCGCCGTTGGGCTTTCGGGCGGCAAGGATTCGATCCTTCTGCTCTATGCACTTTCCCTCTACCGCCAATACCGCAAATTGCGCTATGAGCTGGTGGGGATCACGGTAGATCTGGGTTTTCAGGGATTTGAAACTGCGCCCATCCGCGCTTTTCTTGAAGAGCTTGGCGTGCCCTATCATGTGGTATCGACGGATATTTCTCAGGTTGTCTTTGAAATTCGCAGGGAATCCAACCCCTGCTCCTTATGCGCGAAAATGCGCAAGGGCGCCTTTTACGATGCCGCCAAATCCCTGGGCTGCAACAAGGCTGCCTTTGCCCACAACCTGGAAGATCTTTTGGAAACGCTGCTCATGAGCATGGTTTATGAGGGTAAGCTCTCCGTGTTTTCCCCGGTGACGCATATGAGCCGCGCGGGCATCACGCTGATTCGCCCCTTTCTCTATCTGCCAGAGCACGAGATCATCGGCCAAGTACAGCGCCTGGGGCTGCCTGTGGTAAAAAACCCTTGCCCGGTAGATGGCATTACCAAGCGCAGCGATGCCCGTTCCCTTTTAAACCACCTGCTCACCTATAATCCAAAGGCAAAGGAAAGCCTGCTGGCCGCTATCCGCAATACCCATAACTATCATCTTTGGGATAAATTGCCCTGCCGCTAGCCGGCGTTTATGGGCGAATGACAGATTGCCCATATGCGCGCTTTGTGGTAGAATGAATTTGGCCAGCGCCCAAATGCGCAAGGCCGTTTCTTTCTCCAAAATTCAGGCTGCCTTTCCGGCCCCAAAAATCAGAACAGAGGATGCCATGAAAAAGGATATCAAGCTTGGCCGCTATCGCCATTTTAAAGGAAAAGAATATGAAGTGCTGCACATTGCCCGCCATTCTGAAACGCTGGAAGATATGGTAGTATATCGCGCGCTATACGGGGAGAAAGGCATATGGGTGCGCCCCGCTTCCATGTGGGATGAGCTGGTTGCGGTAGATGGAAGGTTTGTCCCCCGCTTTCAAAAAGAGGATGGCTATTCCCATTAGTGCTTGTTTGCGCCGCAAGGCTCTCCAAAAGGCGCTCTCTTTCATTTATTTTTATGCATAGAAGGGCATCGCTTTTGCGATGCCCTTCTATGTGCATTTGAAAAGCCAATGCTCAATATCCAAGCGCTTTTGCCGCTTCTTCCACCGTATCCTGATGCTCCGCGGGCACCCTTGCATAGAGGAATGTGCGCTCCACCTGGCAAACATAGCTAAACCAGCCATCCGACTTCTGGGAATACACATGAAAATTTTTCCCACTGCCCGTAAAGCTGGTGGAGGCACTTCCCTTCTCCATCTCAAATGTCGCCTTATTTTGCGCATAGGCGGATTCCGCCTGTTCCTCGGTAGAAACCTCAAAGAATTCAAGCTGATAGGCGGCATCTTCCCCCAGTGCCAAAACAGCGCTTTCCACCTGGCCATCCATCTGGTTTG
Organism: uncultured Eubacteriales bacterium; assembly: GCA_900554725.1. Lineage (GTDB taxonomy): Bacteria > Bacillota > Clostridia > Christensenellales > Christensenellaceae > QANA01. The sequence goes on along the minus strand of USII01000002.1, from coordinate 2,157 downwards.
TGACATCCACAATCTCAAAGCCCTGCTCCTGCATGTGGGCCGCAAATTCATCGGATGTGATTGCCTCTTTTTCCACCGTGCAGCCTGCCGCCATCAGAAAAAATGCCGCGCAGACGAGGCCGCACGCCCATCTCCATGTTCTTCTCATCGCTCTCTCCTTTCTTCCTTTCTACTAGTATAGCAGACTGCGGAGCAAAAATCACCAGCTCCCTGCCGATTATGGTGTGGGCGCCTGCAAATTCGCTTTCTACCCTCTTTTTTCTCAGGAAAAACAGTGTATAATGAGAGTATCCAAGTTATTATAAGGAGGTTTCCATGCCCAAAATCAAAAATGCCAGGATTTTTAATGGGGAATCCTTTGTACCCGTCAGCGCCCTTCGCTATGAGAACGGGGTGATCGCAGAAATGTATGAATCTTGCGACGATGCCGATGCGCTGGATGCCCAGGGGCAAATTCTCTGCCCGGGATTTGTAGACCTGCATATTCACGGCAGCTTTGGAAAAGATGTTCTGGAGCCGGGCGGCACTGCCCATCTGAGAGAAAATCTTCCCTCCGTTGGAACAACATCCTTCTGCCCTACCAACGCCACGGATACTTTTGAGCATATTCATTCCTTTCTTAGAGAAGTAGCAGAGGAAATGCCGCGCCAGGAGGGATCGCGCATTCTGGGGGCGCATATTGAAGGGCCTTTCTTTGCGCTGGATAACCGCGGTGCCCATGCCATTCCCCTGCTGCAAGACCCTACGCTGCAAAACTATAAAAAAATGGCCGGGGAATATGAGGGGGTTATCGTTCGCGTTTCACTGGCTCCGGAAAAGAGGGGCGGCATGGAGCTCATTTCCTATCTGGCCCAGAAGGGGGTTGTGGTTTCGGCCGCCCATACCGATTCTATGGCCAAGGAAATGGAGGAGGCCATCAGCAAGGGCATCAGCATTGCGACGCACACTTTCAACGGCTTTTATCCCGTGCACCATCGCCAGGAAAACAGCATTGCCGTCGTGCTTACAGACGATCGCATTATCTGCGAATTCATCCCGGATCTGCAACATATCAATGTATATGCGGCCCGGCTTATCATGAAAGCCAAGGGCTTTGAAAAGACATTCATTTGCTCGGATGCGCTGGAACCCTCCCAGCAGGGCGACGGCATATACAGCCTGGCGGGCAGCAAGGTCATCGTTCGCGATTCGGTCGCCCGCCTGGAAGATGGCCGCCTTGCCGGCTCTACCATCTGCATCCTTCAGGGCGTGCGCAATCTGGTGAACATCATGAAAATTCCGCTTTGCAAAGCGCTGCGGCTTGGAACATATAACCCTGCAAACGCCATCGGCAATTCCTCTATCGGCAGGATTGCCGTCGGCGCGCAGGCGGATTTTCTGCTGCTCAGCGAGGATCTGCAGCTCATGCAAACCTATATTCGCGGCAAGCTGGAATACAGCCGCGCGTAAAATGCGCTCTTTTAAGGCTTCCCATTTTGGGGAAGCCTTTTTCTTTTTCCCGGCCGCCCCGCGGGAAAAGGTACAGAAAAAGGGATATGGCAAAAGCCATATCCCTTTTGATTCTTTTGGTCTATTTATTTTGCCTGTGCGGCGATTTTCTTCATCGCTTCCAGAACCTCTGCCGGCAGCTTATCATAACCGCCCTTTGCAGTATCCCTGGACTTGATGAACTCCACTCTGTCGTTCATGCGGGCAGCGACCTGTTCCGCATAAGCGGCATCCGAGAAATCAGGCTCCATGCCTTCCACAGGCAGGTAAGAGAAGCCCTCAATCTTGCCGAAGGGTTTGAATGTTGCCGTTCCTTCTACAACCTTCTCCAGGCTGCCCAGCGTCATCTCCTTGGTGACTTTCTTATCCATGAAGGAGCCGGTGTTAAAGATGTAGCAGGCAACTCCCTTTTCCTCAAAGAGCTTCTTGAAGTTCAGATAGTCCATCTCCAGGGGATAGGTGCGGAACGGGTTTGCATAGGGCTCTACAACAAGAGCATTGGGATCCACACCGGGGGCAAGGCGCTCTGCCGTGGTTCTCTTGGTGGCCAGGGTTGCGCCCATTGCAGATGCCACAACCGGATCTTCGATCTTAAGGACGGGGGGCAGCGTCGGGTCTTTCATCAGCCAGATGATGGCGTTCACTGGCTCCTCGAACAGATCCACACGG
>USII01000001.1 GCA_900554725.1 uncultured Eubacteriales bacterium | reverse complement strand
GCCTCGCTTCCGAAGAAAGCGGAATCTACGAAGGGCTTTTTGGCATGCTGGAGGAAAAGGGAAAGCGGCGCCGCCTGTTTCGAAAAGATGGGGAATACAGGCATGAAAAGCCGGATACCCGCCCTGAAAGCAGCGAGTTTGTTTCGGATGACAACCTCTTTAAATTCCAGGCTCAAATTATAAAAGGGCTTTCAGAGCGAGAGGAAAACTGCATCATCGTGGGCCGCTGCGCAGATTATATTCTGGAGGGAAGGGAAAATCTGGTACGGCTGTTCATCTATGCCGATCGTGAAACCTGTATCAAAAATGTCATGCAAATGTATGGCTGGGCGCGCAAAGATGCCCAGAGGGTCATCGAAAAGACGGATAAAAATCGCAGCACCTATTATCGCTATTATACCGGGCGGGATTGGAGGGATGCCAGCAATTACGATCTTTGCATCAATACCAGCGCCCTTGGATATGAAAAAAGCGTGCAGATGATTCGAGATTACCTCAAAATCCGCGGGCTGGAAGGCTAGCGGAGCACTCAAAAAAGGTACCGCCTCATGCGGTACCTTTTTTATGAAGGGAAGCCGGGCATTTTTCGCCTATTGGGCGTCCTCTATCTCGATTTCGCGCGTTTCCAGCGCCACGGGGCCGCCGATTTTGCAGGAGAGCAGTGCGCCATTCAGTTTTTGCAGCACCACGCGGATACGCCCGCCCGGCTGCTCAATGCTCATGGCACAGCCCCCACTCTGCATTTCCCGCTTTAGGTGCAGAGCCAGCGCCAAAGAGCCCGAACCGCAGCTATTTTCAAAAACTACACTGCCCTGCTCCCAAACAGCAACTGCCGGACGCAGGAAACGCGCATTGGCATCGTAAAATAGAACGCCCACAGCAGGGGTGCAAAGCTGCTCCCTGGCGGCCTGAAGAATGGGGGTTAAGTTCTTTTGGCATGCCTCCACTCCCTGGGCGATAATGTGGGAAATGCCCGGCAGCTCAACTACGGGAAGCGGTTCCTGCCCCAAAATGCTGAGGTTGGAAAAAGCGTGCTGGGTGGGAAGAAAAATGCTGGCATCGTCTCCCGAAATTTGTACCTTCAGCGGTTCCCTGCTGCCGCTTACGGTGATAGATTGATAGCCGCTTTGCATGCCGCGCTTTTTTGCAAGAAACAGGCCAAAGCTCCGTGCAGCATTGCCACAGAATTCTCCGCCCATCATCTCGAGATGGGCAGGAGAGCCCGCCCCCTCCATGCGAAAATAGCCCACCTGCTCGATCGCAAGGGAAGCATCCTCCAGCAGGCGCCGGGAGATTTCCCTTTTTGAACTTTCCTTCACTGCCCTCTCTTCCACCAGCGCTGTGCGGTTTCCCGCCGGATCCGCCAGCACAACATGCAGCTTCATCGCGATACTTCCTTTCCTTTTTTGGGCCCTGGTCCTTTTGGGCCTGCCCTTATAGTATAGCGCCTTGTAGGCCGTCTTGCAAAAGATTATAATGGTAGTATCAAAAATACAAAAAAATATTGGGAGGGAATTTTTATGGCGCTCATTCACTGCAACTTTTTTTCCAAAGCACTGCGCACCAGTACGGATATCAATGTGATTATCCCAACGCCGCATCCGGTGGAAAATCCGCTGAACCCGGGAAACTATTTTCATAAAGGCGCAAAGTACCAGGTGCTCTACTTGCTGCACGGCACATATGGGGATTATACGGATTGGCAGCGGCTGACATCCATTGAAAAATACGCCCAGTTTGCGAAGCTGATGGTGGTGATGCCCTCTGGGGCAAACGCTTTTTATCAGGATATGGCAAATGGTCCGCAGTATTTTACCTACATGACAGAGGAACTGCCCGAATTTATCCAGACGCTCTTCCCCGCCAGCGATAAGCGCGAGGATACTTTCATCGGCGGCCTTTCCATGGGCGCGGGCGGCGCGCTGAACCTGGGTATCCGCCGGCCGGAGCTGTATAGCCGCGTCATTGCCCTATCCGGCGGCATGAATTTCCTAGATGCGATGGATACTTCCAAGCCCGAAAGTTATGAATCGCCCTGGCCCTGGAAGGCAATCTTTGAGCCGCCCTACGATGGAAAGGGCAGCGGGCTGGACGATTTGCCCATTTTAAAAGAGCGCATTGCGCAGGGCGCCGAGCTTCCAAAATTCTATCTTGCTGTGGGAACGGAGGATTTCATTTATCAGCATGCAAAGAAAACTAAAGCCATCATGGAAGAGCTGGGCCTGGATTTGACATTTGAAGAGGGCCCGGGCATCCACGATTGGGATTTCTGGGATGAATATATCCAGCACGCCATCAAATGGCTGCAGCTGAAAGAAACAACCGTTTAAAAAAGGGTCGGCAACGCCGGCTCTTTTTTTGCGCATGAAGGGTAGGGGCAAGGGAAGAAAAGCGCAGAAAAAAGATAGATCAAAAATATGAAAAAATTGTTGACAAATGGAAAAGAAGCTGTATAATCATGTTAACAAAATAATATATGCAATTTGATGCAAGATAGAGGCGCGAAAATCAGGAGTATCCATAAGGAGCAGCTCATACGCAAAGAATTATGGAAAAAGGGAAATTCGCCGAAACGGGCGGCTGTTTGAGCAGCGCTTTGTTGGGCGGGAAGAGAACATCTTTCCGACTGTCACAAGCAGATTGTGGTGAGCTATTAGCAGGGATGCGAGGATTTCTTTGTTGCTAACAGCTTTGAACATGTTTTCAGAGCTGTTGATTTTTTTATCTGGAGGAAAAGAACATGAATAGAAAGTTTTTAGCACTTGTACTGGCTGTGGCAATGGCATTCAGCCTGGCGGCCTGCGGTCAGCGGGAACCAGCTTCCTCCCAGGGCGAGGGGGAAGAGCAGCAGGAAGTGCTGCGCGTAGGCATGGAGTGCAACTATGCCCCGTTTAACTGGACTCAGGCAGAGCAGAGCGAAACGGCGGTGCCCATCGAGGGCGGCGGCGGTTATGCGGATGGCTATGATGTTCAGGTGGCAAAGTATATCGCCGAGCAGATGGGCCGGGAGCTGGTTATTGTGAAAACAGAGTGGGATGGGCTCACTTTGGCGGTGCAGTCTGGAAAAGTGGATGCGATTATCGCCGGTATGAGCCCCACAGAGGAGCGCAAGGTGAGCATTGATTTTTCAGACCCATACTATGAGAGCGATCTGGTGATCGTCGTGAAAAAGGATGGCCCCTATGCGGATGCAACCTCTCTCTCGGATTTTAGCGGCGCCAAGATCACAGGGCAGCTCAACACTTTCCATTATAGCGTCATCGACCAGATTGAGGGCGTGGATAAGCAGCAGGCTCTGGAAAACTTCCCCGCGATGATCGTCGCGCTGCAATCCGGGAAAATCGATGGCTATGTTTCCGAGCGCCCGGGCGCTGTCTCGGCGGCCGAGGCCAATCCGGATCTGACATTTGTGGAATTTGAGGAGGGCCAGGGTTTCGAAGCTTCTCCGGAAGATGTGGCAATTGCAGTTGGCCTGGAGAAGGGAAGCGAGCTCGTGCAGCAAATCAACGAGATCCTTGCTGGCCTTTCGGATGAAGAGCGCCAGCAGATGATGGATGAGGCGGTGGCTCGCCAGCCGGTTTCGGAGTAAGCAAAATGCAGAAATGAGGCGGGAGAAAGTTTTCATTTCTGCATATTCATTCTGTAACCGTTGAGCGGGATTTTAAGGCGTGCTGCGCAAAAAAGCGCCGCGGGAAAACCCTGAACGATGGCTTCCGGCTAAAAGCCAGAGGGGCATTTGCTCCGGCCAGCCGCAGCGAATGCGGGAAAGCTCCTGGATTGGGCAGGGGTTTAGAAAGCGCGCAAAGGATCGCAAGGCCCGCACCGCGCTCTGTGGAAAAATGACAGAAATAAGGTGAATTTATGAGTACTGCATTGCCTACGACATTTTTTGGATGGGTAGGATTTATCATAGAAGAATATGGCTCTCTATTTATGAGCGGCCTGCTCTATACGCTGGAAATCGCGCTGCTGGGCACGCTTATCGGCTTTCTTATCGGCCTTTTGGTGGCGGTTTTGCGCACGATTCCCATCAGCAAGACAGACCCCTTTCTCAAAAAGGCGCTTTTGCGCCTGCTTCGGGCGGTTCTCAATATTTATATCGAGGTGTTCCGGGGTACGCCCATGATGGTGCAGGCCATGGTCATCTACTATGGCTCTCTTCAGGTGCTGGGCATCGATATGGATCCGATTTTTGCGGGCATTCTGGTTGTTTCCATAAACACCGGGGCATATATGGCCGAAATCATCCGGGGAGGAATTATCTCCATCGATGCAGGCCAAAAGGAAGCGGCTTATTCCATTGGGATGACGCACTGGCAGAGCATGGTGCATGTGGTGCTTCCCCAGGCAATCCGCAATGTCCTGCCCTCGGTAGGAAATGAGCTCATCGTCAATATCAAGGATAGCTCGGTGCTCAATGTGATAAGCGTCGCAGAGCTCTATTTTATGGGGAAATCGGCAGCGGGCACATATCTAAAGTATTTTGAGACATACTTCATTATCGCAATCATCTATCTTGTTCTCACATTTGCGACATCCCGCCTGCTGGCGTTTTTGGAAAAGCGTATGGATGGCCCTGCCAACTATGCGGTCCGCGGGACGCGCCCCCGCCGCGCAAAAGCGGTTGCCATGAAAGGCGGTGAATAAAATGGCGATCATTTCAGTGCAGCACCTGGAAAAAAAGTTTGGGGATCATGAGGTGCTCCGGGATATCAATTTGGATGTGCAGAAGGGAGAAGTGGTCTGCGTCATCGGCGCTTCCGGCTCTGGAAAAAGCACGATGCTGCGCTGCATCAACCTGCTGGAAAAGCCTACTGGCGGCAGCATTCTTTTTAACGGGAAGGATATTGGAAATATTGCGCCGGCAGGTTATAGGGCAAAAGTGGGCATGGTGTTTCAGCAGTTTAACCTGTTCGAGAATATGACGGTGCTTAGAAACTGTGTCATAGGGCAGATGAAAGTATTGAAGCGGCCAAAGAAAGAGGCCACCGAGAACGCAATCGAGTTTCTCGATAAAGTTGGCATGGGGGCATTTTGCGATGCCAAGCCCCGCCAGCTTTCCGGAGGGCAGAAGCAGCGCGTCGCCATTGCGCGTGCCCTGTGTATGCACCCGGATGTGCTGCTCTTCGACGAGCCAACTTCCGCGCTGGATCCGGAGATGGTGGGGGAAGTGCTGGCAGTCATGAAAGAGCTTGCAAAGAGCGGCCTTACCATGATCGTGGTGACGCACGAGATGGCCTTTGCGCGGGATGTGGCAGATCGTGTTGTGTTTATGGATGAGGGCTATATCGCCGAGCAGGGGGCGCCCGAGGAGATTTTCGCGCACCCAAAGAGCGAACGCATGCGCCGTTTTCTGGCCCGCATTCTGGAAAAATAAAAGGAGCCGCGCTGCGGCCCCTTTTTTTGTGCCTGGCAAAGCTCCCTAGCGCCGCATGATCCTCTGGGCGGAAATCTGAGGCGGGAGGCTGCGCGTCATGGCCCCACTATAGACGACGCACACCATATCTCCCGGGGAATATTCCCGCGCGCTGGGCGTATTGACGATGATTTCGGCCTGCTGTGTATCATCTAAAAGCAGGAAGCGCTCCTTCTCCACCACCAGAATTTCGCCGCAGAGCTGGGCCTCCGAAGGCCGCGGAGTTATGGAAATGGCAGAGATTTGCGGCGGAATGCTGCGCGTCATGGCGCCGCTGTATTGCACGCAGACATTCTGCCCAGGCAAAAGCTCGGAAGAGGCGTTTTCATAGTTGACGCGGATTTCCATTGCATCGTCGCTGAGCAGCAGAAAATACCCCGAGCCAATGCTCTGAATTTCGCCGCAAATGCTTCTGGAAGCCTCCGAGCGCTCTACGGAAATGCCCTGGATCTGGGGTGGGATGCTCAGCGTCATGCGGCCGTCGTATTGCACGCAAACGCTATCTCCCGGGGAGAATGCGCTGGCATCCGGATAATTCACCTGAATCTCCCCGCCTTCTATGTCTGCCAGTGTAAAATTGCCCTGGCCAACGGCAAGAATCTCGCCGCATATCCTTGCGCCGCGGCGCACCAGCGTCACAAAAATGGCGGAAATTTGGGGCGGGAGGCTCAGCGTCATGGCACCGTTATAGATAATGCGAACATAATCCCCCGGCGCGAACTGCTGGGCATTTTGCGCGTATACTAGAATTTCCTGCCCGGAATTATCCCTTACAAAAAGAGAATCCGGGTTGACCTCCAAAACAGTAGCGAATTTAATCATAATGCACCTTCGTTTTTTATATATCCTATGCCCGGCCAGGGGAGGTTGTGAGGGGATTTGCAAATGCAGCCGCGGCTTTTTGGAAAAGCAGAGTTTTTTTGCAAATCTACTTTCAAAAAAGGGGAAAATGTATTAAACTATACTTGTACCAGTATTGAAATCGCGTGGCTGGCCGCCTGGCCTGCCCATTAGATTATGTATCTTTTAGGAGGTAATTGCAATGGTTAGAGTGTGTACAGTCGGCGCCGGCTGGGTGGTCGATTCCTTTCTTGAAGGAATGAAGCAGGCCGCTCCGGATATGGTGCATTCCGCGGTCTATTCTTTTAGCGAAGCGGAAGCAAAGATGTTTTCGGAGAAGCACGGCATTAAGACGGTCTTTACAGATTTAGAGGAGCTTGCAAAGAGCGATGAGGTTGATGCTGTCTATATCGCAAATCCCAATGCCCTTCACTATGCGACGGCTAAGCCCCTGCTGGAAAACGGCAAGCATGTTCTCTGCGAAAAAACCTGCGTTGTTACCAGCGAGCAGCTGAACAAACTGTACGAGATTGCAGATAAAAACGGCGTTATCTTCATGGAGGCCATGAAAGGCATCTATATGCCCGAGATCAAGGTGATCGATGAGGCAATGAAAAAGATCGGCGATATCCATATGGTCAAGCTGGATTTCTGCCGCTATTCCTCCAAATATCCCGAATATCGCGCAGGCGGAACACCTAATATCTTTAACCCCAGGATGGCGGCTGGCGGCCTGATGGATATGGGCATCTACCTTGTCTACCCGGCTATCTACTGGTTTGGCGTTCCAAGCAAGATCGCCGCAGATGCTTCCATCCTGAGAACGGGCGCGGATGCCTGCGGAACGGTTCTGTTCCACAGCGCGGGCAATGTGCATATCACAATGTCCTATGGCAAGGCCAGCACTTCGCACCATGAAAACCTCATTATGGGCGATCTGGGCGTAATCCATATGGATAGCGTGGAGCGCTTTGACAACTGCTATATCGAGTATTTCGATGGCAAGAAGGAAACGCTCATCACAAGAGATCTTTCCGTCAACCCCTGGGGCCCGGAAACAAAGCAGTTCTATGATTTCATCACGGATCCCGGCACCAAGGAGCGTTATGAGCAGTCCAAGAAGCTGACGAGAGAGGTCATCGCTGCGGTAGAGAAAATCCGCGATCTTGCGGACATCAAGTTCCCGGAAGAAGTCTATCAGGCGTAAGAGCATAGAGAAAAAAGGAGAAAAGATATGCCTTTTATTGAAGTAAAGACGGCGAAAAAGCTGAAGAGCGATGTAAAACTGGCCATTAAGGCAGGAATTGGCGCAAGCATTTCCCTGATTCCCGGAAAAGCGGAAGAAAAGCTCATGATGTGCATTCGGGATGCCGAACCCCTCTATTTCCGCGGCGAAGAGCGGGATAACTGCGCGTTTGTGGAAGTGCGCCTGAAAGATAAGGCAGAGCTTGCGGATAAGCAGAACCTCACTGTTGCGATTTACGATGTTCTGGAGCAGAAGGCGGGCATCGCCAAGGACGATGTATACCTCTGCTTCCTTGAGTTTGATAATTGGGGCTCAAGAGGCGTGCTCAAATAAGAGCGGGGAAAAACCAGCCGGAAACGGCTGGTTTTTTTATTTTTCTTCGGGGTAAAAAGCGCAGAGTGTAGGAGAAAACACCGCCACGAAAAGTTTGACAGCCGCTCTTTCTTTGATTACAATGTGCATAAGAATATTTGCAATTATTTTTTGTTTTTATGGAGAAATTATGGGAAATCAACAAACAACTCAAAGGCGGAAGCGGCGCTTTGGGGATCGCAGCGATGGGCGCAGGGTGCGCACGCGCGGCCCAATGGAAGTAGTAGCGGCCTATATCATGAAGACGAGGGTGGGGGCATCCAACTATATCAAGGATACGCTCGATATGAACCCCATCGAAGGATATATCAGGCAAAAGCGCAAAGAGGGAAAGGATATCAGCCTGATGCACCTGATCATTGCGGCATATGTGCGGCTTGTGGCGCAGAGGCCGGCGCTTAACCGCTTTATTGCGGGCCAGAAAACCTATACCCGCGATGACTATGTGGAAATTGTCCTGACCATCAAGAAGGAGATGCGGCTGGAAGCGCCGGATACGGTTGTCAAGATCACCGTGGGAAAAGATGCCACAATTTTCGATATTGAAAACCAGCTGAACCAGGTCATCGCCGATTACCGCGATAATCCGGGGGGCAGCTTTGATAAAACGGCGGGAATCCTGAAGAAAATCCCTGGGGTTTTATTGAAATTTGTGGTGTGGGTTTTGAATTTTATGGATTATTTCGGCTGGCTGCCCCGCGCCCTTACAAAGCTCAGCCCGTTCCACGGTTCCTTTTTTATCACGAGCATGGGCTCTCTTGGCATTCCGCCCATCTATCACCATCTATATGATTTTGGGAATGTCCCGCTATTCTGCTCGTTTGGAGCAAAGTATAAGTGCTGGGAACTGGATGCCCAGGGAAACGCTCAGGAGCACCATTATGTAGATATCACCTTTGTCACAGATGAGCGAATTTGCGATGGCTTTTATTTCGCCTCTTCGCTGCGCCTGCTCAAGGCGCTGCTGCGCCGGCCAGAGCTGCTGGAAGTGCCGCCCGAAGAGGTTTTAGAGGATATTGACTAATTTACAAAGGAAGAAAGAGATGCAACGCCGGGATAAAGTAAACTATTATTTGGACTTGGCAGAGGTTGTCGCGCAGCGGGGAACTTGCCTGCGCAGGCTGTATGGCGCCGTCATTGTAAAGAACGACGAGGTGATCTCCACCGGGTATGTGGGAGCGCCCCGCGGCAGGAAAAATTGTTCCGATCTTGGCATTTGTGTTCGGGAAAAGTTGCAAATTCCAAGAGGCCAGCGCTATGAGCTTTGCCGCAGTGTGCATGCAGAGGCAAACGCCATCATCAGCGCACCGCGCCATGAAATGATCGGAAGTTCTCTTTATCTCGCGGGAATTGAGGTCAAAACAGGGGACTATGTGAAAAATGGCTCCAGCTGCTCCATGTGCAAACGCATGGTGATCAACGCCGGCATAGAAAAGGTCTATATCCGGGATACCCGGGACAGTTATCGCGTCGTGGATGTGATGAAGGATTGGGTGGAAAACGATGAATCCCTGGAAGGCAGCATGGGGTATTAAAAAAAAGAGACTTTGAACTTCAAAGCCTCTTTTTTTGCGATCAGCGGGCTGTATGGGGCTTGCAAAAGGGTGCTGGCGCAAAAAAGAGAGCAGCCGGCTCTTTGGGCCTTTGCGTTCGCCACCCAAATAAAAAGCAAGGCCTTGCCTTGCTTTTTTACGCGCTTTTCCTGAGGGCTACTTTTTCAAATTGGCGCGCAGGCGCATCTGGTGATCTAGAATGCGCTTGCGGATGCGGATGCTCTTGGGCGTAACTTCCACAAGCTCGTCATCCTCAATAAACTCCAAGCTCTCCTCCAGGCTGAAGATGCGCGGCGGCGTGAGGCGCAGAGCATCATCGCTGCCGGCAGCGCGAATGTTGGTCATGTGCTTGCGCTTGCATACATTTACGACAATGTCATCGCCTTTTGGGGAACACCCCACAACCATTCCGCCGTAAACAGGCGTCCCAGGGCCGATGAAGAGCGTCCCGCGCTCCTGCGCGTTATAGAGGCCATAAGCCACTGCTTCGCCACTCTCAAAGGCGATGAGAGAGCCCAGCGAACGCTTGGAAATCTCCCCTTTATAGGGAACATAGCCCTCGAAAATGGTGCTCATAATTCCCTCGCCTTTGGTATCCGTGAGAAAATCGTTGCTATACCCAAAGAGCCCGCGGGAAGGGATGAGAAATTCCAGCTTCATGCGGCTGCCCATCTGGTGCATATGCTGAAGCTCGCCCTTTCTGGCGCTCAGCTTCTCGATGATGCTGCCCACAGACGATTCGGGTACATCTGCCACCAGGCGTTCCACCGGCTCGCAGCGCACGCCGTCGATTTCCTTATAGAGCACCTTGGGCGCACTTACCTGCAGCTCAAAACCCTCCCGGCGCATGGTTTCGATGAGGATGGAGAGGTGCATTTCTCCCCGCCCCAGCACGCGGAAAGAATCTGTGGAATCCGTATCCTCCACGCGCAGAGAGACATCTTTCTTGAGCTCGCTTTGCAGCCTATCCCGAATATGGCGGGAAGTCACAAGCTTGCCCTCGCGGCCGGCGAAGGGACTGTTGTTTACAGAGAATGTCATCTCCATCGTCGGCTCGGAAATTTTTACAAAGGGAATCGCTTCCACATGATCTGGCGCGCAGACGGTGTTGCCGATATTGACGCTTTCAATGCCCGAAAAGCAGACGATATCGCCGGCCTTTGCCTCCTCCACCTGCTGGCGGCCCAGGCCGTCGAACTGGTAGATAGCGGTGAGCCGGGCTTTGCCGCAGATAGAAGGATCGTGATGATCGCAGAGCGCGACTTCCTGCCCCTGGCGCATCGTGCCGTTTTCGATGCGCCCAATGGCAAGGCGGCCCACATAATCGTTAAAATCGATGGAGGAGACCAAAACCTGCAGCGGCGCTTCAGGGTCGCCCTCGGGAGGGTCGATATGATTGATAATGGAATCGAACAGCGGCTTTAAATCCGTCCCCTGTTCGCGGGAATAGAGGCTCGCAGTGCCCTGGCGGGCCGAGCAGAAAACCACCGGGCTATCCAGCTGCTCCTCGCTTGCATCCAGCTCCAGCAACAGTTCCAGCACTTCATCCACAACATCATCCGGGCGCGCATCTGGCCTGTCCACTTTGTTTATGACAACCACGATTTTGTGGTTCATCTCCAGCGCCTTTTGCAGAACAAAACGCGTCTGCGGCATGGGCCCTTCAAATGCATCTACTACCAGCAGCACGCCGTTTACCATCTTGAGCACGCGCTCTACTTCGCCGCCGAAATCGGCGTGCCCGGGCGTATCCACGATGTTGATTTTGATTCCATGATAGGAGGCTGCCGTATTCTTTGCCAAAATGGTGATGCCGCGCTCGCGTTCCAGATCGCCGCTATCCATCACGCGGTCATCCACTACCTGATTTTCACGGAAAACGCCGCCCTGGCGCAGCATCTCGTCCACAAGCGTCGTTTTGCCATGGTCGACATGCGCGATGATGGCGATATTGCGCAAATCTTCTCTTTTCAACTTTTTCATCCTTCTTTCAAACTACAAACTTTATCTCGCAGGGCAAGGCCCTGAATGCAACAAAGTACAGATTATCATTTTACACCATATGCGGCAAAGATACAAGAAAAATGAAAAATAGGCGTTTTCCACAAAGGAGAAATGGCAGTGGAGATAGTATAATATTAGAAAAAGATAATTTAATACCGAAAAAATGCGCAAAATGATGAACTGAGCAAAACAGCGCCTGCTTTTAAAAAATGGAAAAGGGGGGTGTGAGGAATGGCGAGGTATCAGGTTGAGCAGGAGGTTCCTTGGAGCGAAGTTTTGCGCGCCTTAAGGTGGCGTGTGCATATGCGGATGGAGGGGGGTTGAAGCCATTCTCTCCAGCCAAGCGGGGGTATGGGAAAAGGAAAGCCTTTGCGCTGCAGAGCGGCACTTGCGCAGAAGCCTTCATACCTACCGCGCGCTGCGCGCCTTCCTTGGCTATAAGGGGAAAACAAAGATGGAAAGAAGGGCGCTGGAACTGTTGGACCGGGGCACTTAAGGTTTGCCAGTGCGCAAAATGTGGCGTAAAAAAGAGCATAGCCATTGCTATGCTCTTTTTTACCTGCCAAAGCCTAGCGCTCTTCCCTAAAATAGTTGAGCCCACAGCTTGCAGGCTGGGATTTCTCGCGGGATTGGCGAATGCTTGTCACAATGAGCACCAGGATTGTCACAACAAAGGGCAGCATGGCGTATACCGCGATGGGGATAGGCAGGGAAACATACAGCCGCAGCACCGTCAGCGCGCCAAACACCAGCGAGCCTGCCAGGGCCGCAAGGGGGCTCCAATGGGCAAAGATGACAAGGGCAACGGCAATCCAGCCAAGCCCGTTTACGCAGTCGTACACCCATGTGCCGCCGCAGGTGGACATGACAACATAGACGCCGCCAATGCCTGAAAGCCCCCCGCCGATGCAGGTGGCCAGGTATTTATACTTTGCCACATTGATGCCCGCAGCATCGGCCGTCGCCGGGTTTTCGCCCACAGCGCGCAAGTTCAGGCCTACGCGCGTGCGACGGAGCACAATGGCCATGATGATGGCAAGGGCAAGGCCAAGGTAGACCAGGCTGTTATACTGGAAGAACAGCTTGCCCACGATGGGGATATCCGAAAGCCCGGGGATATTGATGCGAGTGAAAGCCGCCTTGACGCTATCGCTCACCATGGCAGTTCCGCCCGCAGAGCGCATGAGCGCATCTCCGGCCAGATTGCCAAAGGCGGTACCAAAGATAGTGAGGGTAAGGCCGGTGACATTCTGGTTGGCTTTAAGCGTCACAGTCAAAAAGCAGTAGAGCAAAGAGCCGAGCGCCCCCGCCAAAAATGCGCCGAGAACTGCCATGATGGCGCTATCCAGGTAATAGCCAAACATCAGGCCCACAACGGCGCCCATATACATGAGCCCCTCCACACCAAGGTTCAGGTTTCCGGATTTTTCTGTCAGAATCTCGCCCAGTGTGCCGAACAGCAGCGGTGCGCCAGCCAATACGGCTGCAAAAATAAAGCTAATGATATAATCCATCGTCTCACCCATTGTGATGCTCCTTTCTTCTCCAGATCATCCGATACTGAAGAAAGAATTCGCAGCCCAGCATGAAAAACAAAATAATGCCCATCAGCACCTGCGCAGCGGCATTGGAGATATTAAAGACAGTCTGGATACTATTGCTGCCCTTTTCCAGGATGCTGAATAAAAACGCAACGACCAGAGCCATGGAAGGGTTGAGCCGTGCCAGCCAGGCCACTGTGATAGCCGTAAAGCCCACTCCGCCCGCCACTGTTTCCACCAGCGTATGGTCTGCCCCCGAAACCTGAAGCATCCCGGCAATTCCGCAGAGTGCGCCCGAAAAGAACATGCTGCGCAGCACGATTTTCTTTGTGTTCATCCCGGCATATTTGGCGGTATCCATGCTTTCGCCCACAACGCTGATTTCGTAGCCATGCTTAGTTTTCGTAAGGTAAACCTGCACCAGCGCCACCAGGATAAGCGCCACAATCCAGCCGATGTGCACGCCAAACACCTTGGGAAGCCGGGCAACGCTATCGAACCGGGCAATCTGGGGAAAGCCTGTGTTGGCGGGGTTCATCCAGGGGCCCTCTCTTAAAAACTGAATGATATAGACGGCGATATAGTTGAGCATCAGGGTAAAGAGGGTTTCATTTGTGCCAAACCGGGATTTGAAGTAGGCCGGAATCGCCCCCCAAAGCCCGCCTGCCAGCGCTCCCGCCAAAAACATCAGAAGAAACAGCCAGGGCTGGGGGATGTTTTCATATTGATAGAGCGCAAAATAGCTGGCCGCAATGGCGCCCAGGCAAACCTGCCCCTCCCCGCCGATGTTCCAAAACTTCATCTTAAAAGCGATGATAATGCCAAGGGCAACGATAAGCAGAGGAATTGTCTTGCGAACTGTTTCGATGAGAGCCGTCTTTGTGCCCAGAGCGCCGGTAAGCATTTGGGCGTAAACGGCAAATGGGTTTTCCCCAAGGGCCACGATCAGCAGCGCCCCCGCGGCAAATGCCGCCAGCAGTGCCACCAGGCGCACCCAGATATTGCGCGCCGCAGAGGAATCTTCCCGGCGGATAATGCGCACCAAAGGTTCGTGATGCTCCGCCTTAGTCTTCCTGCTCATACTGCACATCCTCCTTCCCATACTGGTGTACCATCATCAGGCCGAGCTGTTCTTTTGTGGCCGTTTTTGCATCCACAATGCCGCTGACTTTGCCGCCGCAAAGGACGAGAATCCTGTCGCAAAGTTCCAGCAGCACATCCAAATCCTCTCCAATATACAGCACGGCAACGCCTTTCTTTTTCTGCTCGCCCAGCAGGCGATAGACGGTGAAAGTGGAATTGATATCCAGCCCGCGCACCGGATATGCGCTGATGAGAATGGTGGGGTTACTTTCGATTTCCCGCCCCAGCAGTACCTTCTGCACATTGCCGCCCGAAAGCTTGCGAATGGGCGTGGAGATGCCGGGCGTCACAATTTCCAGCTCTTTTATCAGGCGTTCTGCCATGGCCCGGGGCGGCTTTCTATCCACAAACGGGCCCTTGCCCTCCCCATAGCTTTTGAGCATCATGTTTTCCACCATATCCATCCCTGCGACAAGCCCCATCCCAAGGCGA
Organism: uncultured Eubacteriales bacterium; assembly: GCA_900554725.1. Taxonomy (GTDB): domain Bacteria; phylum Bacillota; class Clostridia; order Christensenellales; family Christensenellaceae; genus QANA01. The sequence goes on along the minus strand of USII01000001.1, from coordinate 5,059 downwards.
TCTTCAGGAACAAATGCCATCGTGATGCCCCGATCGATAATTTCTTTTGGGCTCTTGCCCACGATGTTTTCCTTGAGGGATGCGCTTTCATCCTGGTATAAAATGGCCCCTCCAGCCACAGGGTAGAGTCCGGCAATGGCCTCGCAGAGCTCCCGCTGGCCGCTCCCCGCCACGCCTGCAACGCCCAGAATCTCGCCGGAACGCAGCGTAAAGCTCACATCTTCCAGCACATGGCGGCCCTCTTCGTTTTTGCAGGTCAGGTGCACGACATTCAGGCGGTCCTGTTTTTCCTCTATTTCCTCCCGCTTGATTTCCAGGCTGACACTCCTGCCCACAATGAGCTCTGTCAGCTTGCTGATATCGATTTGCCCGGTATTCACAGTGCCTACAGAGCGCCCCTTGCGCAGCACGGTTACACGGTCTGAAATGGCCATCACCTCGTTCAGTTTGTGGGTGATGATGATAACGGCCTTGCCATCTGCCTTCATGCGGCGCAAAATATCAAAGAGCTTTTCTATCTCCTGGGGTGTGAGCACCGCGGTAGGCTCGTCCAATATCAGAATATTGGCACCGCGGTAGAGCACCTTTAAGATCTCCACCGTCTGCTTTTCGCTTACGGACATCTCGTACACCTTTTTATCCGGCTCTATTTCCAGCCCATACTTTTCGCTGATGGCCGAAATTTCCGCATTGAGCGCCTTGCGGTTTAAAAATGGCTTTCCGGGAAGCCCGAGCACAATGTTTTCTGCCGCAGTCAGCACATCCACCAGCTTAAAGTGCTGGTGAATCATGCCGATGCCAAGCTCAAACGCATCCCGCGGAACGCGGATTGTCTGCTCCTCGCCGTTTACGCGGATGGTGCCGCTATCCGGAAAGTAGATGCCGGAGAGGATGTTCATAAGCGTCGTCTTGCCCGAGCCATTTTCGCCAAGCAGCGCGAGAATTTCGCCCCAGCGGACGCTTAAGGAAATATCCTCGTTTGCCACAACAGAGCCGAAAGTTTTGGTGATGCCGCAAAGATCGATGGCGTGCGCGGCCTTGCCCTTCGCCGATTCCAATCCATTCACCTGCCCTTTCTTTGTAAATAAAATAAAAATAAATGATGAACATATCATACCATTTTGTGCGCGGCAGCACAATATGAAATCGCGGGAAGGAAACCCGCAACGCCGCGGCTCTCCTGCCTTTGCCGCGAAGACTGCGGTTTTTTGTGTAAAATGTGTGTACAAAATGTAAAAACTGCGGTATGATAAAGGCATGGCTCCGGCATAGCCGGAAGAGTTTGAAAACCGATGGAGGAAACAAATGAAAAAAGGAATCGCACTGTTGCTTTGTCTTTGCATGGTGTTTGCGATGGTCGCGTGCGCGGGCCCGGCAGAGCAGGAACCTTCCCAGAGTGCTGAAAACGAATCCGGAGATTCGAAGCAGACGCTCACAAAGGAAGATCTTAAAATCGGCCTGATCTATATCGGAGATCCGAGCGATATGGGCTATACCTATGCCCATGAGAGAGGCCGCCTGTACATGCAGGAAGAGCTTGGCCTTTCGGATGATCAGATGATCGTAAAGACCAATGTCTCGGAAGATAGCGCCTGCGAGGACGCCATCAACGAGCTCATTGAATCCGGGTGCAACATCATCTTTGGCAACAGCTTCGGATTTGGCGAGTTTATGAAGGAGGCTGCAGAGGAGCACCCCGATATCTACTTCCTGCATGCGACGGGCATCTATTCCAACGATACCAACTTCGCCAACTATTTCGGCCGCGTCTATCAGCCGAGATATCTGGCGGGCATCGCTGCGGCAATGAAATCCGAGACGGGTAAGCTTGGGTATGTGGCCGCGTTCTCCAATTCCGAGTGCAACAGCGGCATCAACGCCTTCACGCTGGGCGCGCAGTCGGTCAACCCGGATATTGAGGTGATCGTCTCCTATACCAACAGCTGGGATAACCCCACAGGCGAACGCCAGGCTGCAGAGGCGCTGCTGGATTCCGGGTGCGATGTCATCGCACAGCATGTGGACTCCACTGCTCCCCAGGTTGCGGCGCAGGAGCGCGGCAAATGGGGCATTGGATATAACAGCATCATGACAGAGGCTGCGCCGGATGCGGAGCTGACATCCGTCATCTGGAACTGGGGCCCCGTTATGGTGGAGCTGGTCAACGAGATTCTGGATGGTTCCTTCCAGGGCGGCATCAATTTGGGCAGCATGAAAATCGGCACCTGCGAACTGGCCGAGCTGACGGATAATGTCGCAGAGGGAACAGAGGAAGCCGTTCAGGCTGCTTATGATAAGATTGTGGATGAAAACGACGATTTTGATGTTTTCAATGGCCCCATCTATGATAACGAGGGAAACCTGCAAATAGAAGAGGGCGAAAAGGCGGATGACCTGCTGATCTCCCAGAATATGACCTGGCTTGTAAAGGGTGTAACCGTAAAATAAACGGGCAAAAAAAGAGCGCCTCACTGAGGCGCTCTTTTTTTATGAAAAAGGCCGGCGCAAAGGGCCGGCCCCGAAAGCGGCAGGGCGCTACTCTTTTTTGTTTTTCGGTTCGGCCGCTGTTTTTTGAGCGGACTTGGCGCGCCTGCGCTTCTGCCCCAGGCGGATGAGTAGAAAAATTGCCAGTGCGAGAGCGCCGAGTATGAGAAGAACGGGCAGGGCGCCTACGAAGAACACCGCAAAATCCTCGAAGAATACGCCGATGGAGCGCCAGGTGGAGTGGAATGCATTGCCCATGCGGCTTGTGATGCTCTCGTCGGAAAGGCCTACATTTGACGCCCGAACGACTTCGCAGAGAGAAATGCGCAGCGTGGAATAGGAAACCTGGTCGTCCATATGCCGCCGCGTTCCTTTTAGCGTATCCAGCTCGGAGAGAATTTCGCTCATCTCCTTTTCCAGGGTGATAATATCCTCCATTTTCTCCGCCCCTCTTAAGTGCTCTTCCAGCTTCGCATAGCGCAGTTCCAAAAGCTCGATGCGAGTTTCGTTGTCGTAGTAGGACTGGGTGATATCCTCCACTTCGATATTTTTTTGCACTACCTTCAGCTGGCCATCCGCATAATTGAGAAAGGGTGTAAACTGATCGGCAGGGATGCGGGCAGTGATCTGGGCATATCTGCCGGAGTCGCCATATGCGGTGGGCGCCGTTCCCGAAACATATTCGCCGGAGAGATACCCGCCCATCGCCGCAATCTGATCCTTTAGAAGCTGATAGTCCTCTTCAAATTGTTCGCTTTCGATTTCCATGCTCCCGGTATAGATGAGCTTTTGGGATGCGCTGTCCGGAGCCGTTATCACCCCTGAGGCAATGCTCGTGGAGGCGCCGCTCTCCCCGTTTTCCTGCGATTCCTGTTCCTGGGAAAGGGAATCCTGCGCGGGAGCGCGATCGCCAGGGGAACTGCCGGCGCTGCAGCCCACGAGGCCAATGGCCAAAAGAAGCGCGGCTGCCATGAGAAAAGCCTTTTGCAGTTTGGATGTTTTCATAGCTCTTCCTCCTTTTCCTGTTATCTTTTAGACGCGGCGAGTGAAAAAAAGTTCCAAAATTTTGCCGCTGTGTTATAATGGATCTGTTTAAAATTCGCTCGTGTTTTGGGACAATTGGAGGGCGCGATGAAAGAGCTTAAAGATCGCATTTTAAAAGAGGGCAGGGTTTTGCCGGGCAACATTCTCAAAGTGGATGGCTTTTTAAACCATCAGCTGGATATCCGCCTGCTAAACCATATTGGAGAAGAACTGGCGCGGCGCTTTGCGGGGAAGGAGATCACCAAAATCCTGACCATTGAAGCTTCGGGCATTGCCGTTGCCTGCCTGGCAGCGCAGTATTTTGGCAATGTTCCTGTGGTATTTGCGAAGAAGGCAAAATCCGGCAATTTAGATAAAGAAAACCTGTTTCAATGCGAAATCTATTCCTATACTTATAAAAAATATGTGACGCTGATCATCGCAAAATCCTGGCTAAAGGCAGGCGACAAGGTGCTCGTGATCGACGATTTCATGGCCAACGGCGAGGCGCTGCGCGGCGTGATCGATATCATCGATCAGGCGGGTGCAGAGCTGGTGGGCGTGGGCATTGCCATAGAAAAAGGGTTTCAGGGCGGCGGCGATAAGCTCCGCCAAAGCGGGGTGGATGTGCAGTCTTTGGCGATTGTGCAGAGCCTGGAAGGAGGAAAGGTGACATTCCGGCAATAACAGGAAAAAAGAAGGGCCTGGAATGTGCGGCCGCATTTGTGAGCCTCAAAAACTGACAAAAATTATACAAGGGTTATCCACTTTTGTGCATGATTTTGTGGATAACCTTGTTTTTTTATTGGAATTTTTCTCTTGACAAAACGAGATAGAAGAGTATACTATGTATAATAATACAAAATATAAGAATATTTATGAAATTAGGAGAACGGATATGAACCAGAAACACCTGCTGAAGCTTATGGATTGGTCTGCCGAAGAGATCGGGCAAACGCTGGATCTGGCGGCGGATTTGAAAAAGAAACAGAAAGCGGGCATCTCCTTTCAGCCCCTAAAGGGCAAGACGCTCGGGATGATCTTTCAAAAATCCTCTACGCGCACGCGGGTTTCCTTTGAAGTTGGGATGTACCAGCTTGGGGGCAGTGCGCTGTTTTTGAGCAGCGGCGATTTGCAGATGGGAAGAGGGGAACCGGTGGAGGATACCGCCCGGGTGCTTTCGCGCTATCTGGATGGCATCATGATCCGCACATATGCTCAGCAAGAGGTGGAGAGCCTTGCCAGATATGGCAGCATCCCCGTCATCAACGGCCTGACAGATTATGCCCATCCCTGCCAGGTGCTGGCGGATTTGCAGACCATTCGCGAATTCAAGGGAAAAACGCAGGGGCTCAAGGCATGCTTTATCGGGGATGGCAACAACATGGCCAATTCCTTGATTGTGGGCTGTATCAAGATGGGGATGGAATTTTCCATCGCCTGTCCGCAAGAATACAAGCCGGATGCGGAAATCATCAAGTGGGCCGAAAAAACGGGGAAATTTTCCTGCGTGCAGGATCCATATCAGGCGGCCGCAGGGGCGGATGTGCTG